>DATAKV010000577.1:0-5694 GCA_036261375.1 Anaerolineales bacterium | reverse complement strand
GATGGGGTCGGTCACGTACAGGTCGACCCAGCCGTCGTTGTCGTAATCGCCCCAGGCCTGGCCGCTCGCCATTTCGATCCCGGCCAGGCGGTTGTCCACGATGCCTGCCTGGCGGCTCACATCGACAAAGACCGGGGGTTCCTCCATGGATTGAGACGCTGTGAAATAAAGATAGCCCTGTCCAAGCAACAGGGCTATCCCCAATGTTAAGCCTATACCCATAAAGAGCAGACCGCGCATTTTATCCTTTTACAGCACCCGCGGTCAGGCCTCCTACGATCTGGTCCTGCAGGATGAGATAGATCGCCATGATCGGCAGGGCGCCCAGCAGAGCACCGGCCGCAAAGACGCCCCATTTCTGGTCGAACTGACCGGCAGTAAAGATCTGCAGGCCGACCATCAGCGTATATTTGTCTACGTCATTGAGCAGGATGCGGGCGAGCACGAAGTCACCATAGATGCCGATGAAAGACAGGATACCGATGACTACCAGGATGGGGCGCAGGAGCGGCAGCAGCAGGTAGTAGAAGATCTGGAAGTGACTGGCTCCATCGACCATCCCTGATTCGTCGATAGCGCGGGGGATCGTATCCAGAAAACCCTTCATCAGCCAGATATTGATGCCCATGGAGCCTCCCAGGTAGACCATGATCAAGCCGGCGTGGGTATTAAGCCCCAGTCGCGGGATGATCTGGCCCGTCTGGAAGATCAACACATAGATGGCGACCAGGGCCAGCAGGTTCGGGAAGACCTGAATGAGCAGGATGGCTTTGAGCATGGCCACGCGGCCGGCAAAGCGCATGCGCGAGAAGGCATAAGCGGCCATGGTGGTGATCGCAAGGCTGAGGATGGTGGAAATTGAGGCAACCTTGACCGAGTTGAAGATCCACTTTTGATACACCAGGTCACCAAAGCGATACGTAGGATCCAGTCCGAACAAGCGCTCATAATTGACCGTGCTGGGCCGGGCCGGGATCAGAGTCTGGGTGGACAGCGATTGGGCGCCGCTGAAGGAAGCCGAAATGATCCACAGCACCGGGAAGATCGCGAATATGATCAAAAGCAGTGCAACGATCAAGCGTATGCCGACGCTGAGCCGTTTCTGAAACCTCTGAGAGGAGCGTAGACCCTGGTAGGACTGAGCAATACTAGACATTTTCACTTACCTCCTCCCACATGTTGGTGAAGCGGTACTGGAGCAGGGTGATCGCTCCGACGATCAGGAAAACGATGATGGAGATCGCGGAGGCCAGGCCGTACTGAACACCGCGTCCACTGCTTTCGAAGGCCAGCTTGTATACATAGCTAAGCAGGATATCGGTATGTCCTGCCTGTGTGGCCGCCCCGGCAATGGGCGGTCCTCCTGAAATAAAGAGATAGATCAGGTTGAAGTTGTTGAAATTGTACACATAGGAGGCGATCAGTAATGGTCCGACAGCGACCAGCAGCAGAGGCAGGGTAATGCTCCTGAACGCCTGCCAGCCGGTAGCCCCATCGATGGTTGCTGCCTCATAAATATCGGAAGGAATGGACTGCAGTGCACCGCTGGTGACCAGCATGAAGTACGGGTACCCCAGCCACAGGTTGACCAGCAGGATGGCGACCTGCGCCCAGAACGCTTCTGTTGTCCAGCGCGGCGCCCAGCCAAACAAATCCTCTAAAAAGCGGTTGACAACACCAAACTCCGAGTTCAGCATGCCGCGCCACATGATGATGCTGATCAGGCCGGGGATGGTATAGGGAATGAGCAGCAGGGAGCGGATCAACTTTTTGAAGGGGAATTCCTTGTCATTGAACATGATCGCAATAGCAAGCCCCAAAGCAAAGGTGGACAGCACGCTGATGGTCGGGAAAATGAAATTCCAGGTAACAATGCGAACCAGGGGTCCGCGCAGGGCCGGGCTGACGACAAAGTCTCTGAAGTTCTTAAAACCCACTTCTGCACGGAAACCCGGCCGGATGCTCTTGCCTGTGCGGGTGGTGAATGTCCCGTCCACGTTGTAGTAAATATCCCCGTTCGACTGGTCGACGACCGTATCGGTGGCCGGGTCATAGTCGTAGAGGATCTGCAATTCTGCCGCCTCACTTGGCGAGCGGACCTGAACGGTTTGGCCGCCCTCGATCCCGAACTTGATATTGGGGAGCTCTTTATCCGTCGCGGCGAGCAGTGTATTCAAACGCTGGTAGCCCTCAATGGATGCTGGAATGCCATTCGCATCTGCCTCACCGACTCCACCCTCACCGGGAACGCCCGGAACGAGCTCCTCTCCGGGTTTAGCCAGGAAGGTTTCACCGTCCGGATTGATCAGCCAGAGAGCGTAGTCACCCGCAGGGGACTTGAACGCGGTCCACGAATACGACTTGCCTTCCTCAGACAGGTACGTGGCTCTTTCGATGAGGGGTATCGCTTGTTCCTTGGTGAGGAGATGTCCATCGCCGTAGTTCGTGAAGGCCACATAGAAAGTAAACAGCATCGGGTAGACCGTGAACAGGATCAGGAAGCTCAGCCCAATGGCCATCCAGCGGAAGGGATAGGCCTGTGGGATAAGGAAGATCAGGACGATCATCACGGTGACCACCCCCATCACGATCGCCAGTTGATCGAACCCCTGGCTGTAGGCATTCTGAATGAACCAGACTGCACCGATGACGAACACCGCCAGGAACAGGATGCGAAGCAGTTTCGACATCAACGATTCCTGGGATGTTCTCATAGGTTTCAATGGGGGGGCCGCGACTTGTTTTAGGGTTCCGTTCATGTCAGTCTCCTCGTTGAAGGATGATGGAGCACCCGGAAAAAATTAATAATGACGGTAGATGCAAGGAAGGCTGGGGCGCCAAGTGGCGCCCCAGCCTTCTATGGGCTTACTCTTTATTCGGTGACGATCTCAAGCAGTTTGGTTTCAGGATCGTACACGAAACTGACGGTGCCATCAGCGGCGAGGCTGAAGGTGTAGTTCGGGCCATCCTGCTGGCCATCCGAACCGTAGTTCGTGGTCCAGGAGCCATCGAGGGCGACCTTGGCTTCGTAGTCGCCGGCGGTCACGTTGAACGGGCCGCTGGTCCACTTGCCGTCTTCACCCTGGGTCATCTGGGTGACGATGCACTCAGGCTGCCAGTCGCCGGGGCATCCGGCCTGTGCCTGGTAGGAACCGGGCACATTGACCATGCCAGTCAGCGGGTTGGCGATCAGGGCGCGGATCTTTTCACCGGCCTCGGTCATCGCGGTCTCGGGATCCTGCTGAGCATCGCGGGCGAGAACCACCGAGTCGTTCCAGGCGCCCCAGACGGAGCCCATGGCGGGGATGGCGGGCATCATATTCGCCTGCTCACCGGCCTCAGCGAAGGCGGCAATATCGGGATCGTCCACCTGCTCGAGAGCGGGCAGGTAGGCGGGCGGGCGTCCACCGACTTCATACAGCTGGAGCATGACTTCTTCGGTGGCGATGAACTCGTTCAGGAAGGCCTGGGCGAGCAGAACATTCTCACTCTGGGCATTGATGAAAAAGCCCTGGGTTCCGGCGAACGGATAGCCGCCGCTCGGGAAGTTCGTGATGGCATAGGGCACACCCGATTCGCGGATGCGGTCCAGCGCCCACGGCCCGGCCATGATGAACGGAGCCGCACCGGTTTCGAACAGGGCATGGTTGTTGGCCCAGTCCCAGTCGGCGGGCAGGTTGCCGTTGGCAACATTGTCGGCCAGCCACTGTACACCCTGGATCATGCCTTCGCTGTCCACACCGAGATCTTCGGGGTTCCAGTCGCCGCTATCGTTCTTTCCAAAGATGTAGCCGCCAAAGGAGGTGAAGAGCGGGTAGACATCGTAGGTGGTGCCGGTAACAGCCATGATGTAGTCCACCTGGCCTTCGGCTTTGAGGGCTTCGCCGATCTCGACAACTTCTTCCCAGGTGGTGGGAGGAGTTTCTACCAGATCGGTATTATAGAAGAATGCAAGGTTTTCGGTGGCGTAGGGCATGCAGTACAGGACGCCGTCGAAGGTGCAGGCTTCCAGGGCTGCGGGGGAGAAATCGTCAGCCTTGTCACCCAGATCCACCGGTGCAAGCAGGCCGTTGGAGACCAGTGTACCGGCCTGGTCGTGAGCGATCACGATGATATCAGGACCCTCGCCCAGCGGGGCAGCGACCTGAAAGTCATCGCGGATGGCGGACTTCAGCTCCACAACGAGCTCGAGGTTGTATGCGGCGAGAACTTCATCGGCCAGATCCTGGAGGATCGGGGCGCGGGTGTCGTCCGCCCAGATACGGAGCGTGCCGGCGGGTTCAGCAGCGGGGGCTTCGGTGGGAGCTTCCGTGGCAGGTGCTTCGGTCGGAGCCTCGGTGGCAGGAGCCTCCGTGGCGGGTGCTTCGGTTGGCGCAGCGCCACCGCATGCGGTGAGCACGAGGCTGGCGATCATCAGCAAACCGAGAAGCATGCTAAGTTTGAGTTTCATAGTTCTCTTCTCCTAATCGGATAATATGGATTGTTTGATTTGTTTCGGCATCTTTCATTATATGTACTTTACTCCTTGCTCGCAATCACCTCCTTTACGGTATTGAATTGAGGAGCATGGTCGATCTCTACTGGCTGGTTCCTTGAGCCCGGGGTTCGGCGCTCGATGGTCTCATGGATGGCGATATTGATGGCCTGCACCAGGGCCCCGATCAGGGACGATCGCCGTCCAAGCATGGCAGTCGTGATCTTGACTCCGTGCTCCGAAGCCCGCAGGGACCGCTCGCGCACGGCCTGGCGGATGGGTGCGGTCAGCAGGTCACCGACCTGTGCCACCCCGCCGCCGATGATCACGGTGCTTGGGTTGAACAGATTGATCAGCCCGGCGATGGCAATACCGATGTACGTCCCTGAGCGCTTCAGGATTTCCTGCGCAGCCAGGTCGCCGCGACGGGCGGCTTCGGCCACATCATGGGCAGAAAGCGAGTCGATGTGCTTTTCCGAGAGTAGGGTCCGCTTGCCGGATGCAACCAGCTTCCTTGCCTGGGAGGCGATCGCATGACCACCTGCAAAGGCTTCAAGACAGCCGTGGTTCCCGCATGCACAGAGCGGACCGTTTTCGTCCACCGTCAAATGGCCGATCTCTCCCGCCGACCCGGTCGTCCCGCCATAGATCTGGTGGTTGATCATCAGCCCGGCGCCAATGCCGCTTCCGACTTTGATGAATGCCAGGTTTTTTTCGCCGCGCCCTGCACCATACGCCCATTCACCCAGCGCGCCGAGCTCGGCATCGTTGTTCAGTGTAGTGGCCGTGTTCCATTTTTCTTCGAATGCGGAACGGATGGGGAAGCGGTCCCAGCCGGGCATGATCGGCGGCGCCATGACTGTGCCGAGATCGGCAATGACCGGCCCCGGGACGCCTACGCCAATTCCGGAGAGGTCAGCAGGCGGTAAACTCCGTTTCGCGAGAAGCTCACGCAATGTGCGATCTGCTTCCTCCAGGCATTTTTCGGGTCCATCAGAAATACAAAATGGGATTTCGATCTCTTCAAGAATGCGTGCAGAGAAATCCGCCAGGGCCGCGCTCAGATGCGTCGCTCCCATGTCGATCGCCGCGACCAGGCCGTGATTTGGGTTAATTTCAAGCACAACAGGCGGCCGCCCACTGGACGTGGTTCGGCTTGCTGTTTCGATGATGATTCCACCTGTGATCAGGTCATTTACGATGACGGTGACTGCTGCCTT
>DATAKV010000573.1:0-3394 GCA_036261375.1 Anaerolineales bacterium | reverse complement strand
TCTCCTGTCTGCGGCACGATTGAAAGCAGAGAACCATATATCTCTGGCCGATGCGATGATTGCAGCTGTGGCAATTCAAAATCAGGCTGTTCTGGTCCATAAGGACCCGGAGTACGAGTGCCTGGAAAATCAACTGGAAATGGAAGCCCTGCCTTATAAATGACAGACCTGACGATTAACACGGATGTCGCCCATCAAATTTTGACCAGCTTTATTACAAGCGAGATCAGGCGCGTCGGCTTTTCACGCGCCGTGATCGGGTTATCCGGTGGAATTGACTCGGCCCTGTCCTTTGTCCTGGCCGTGGAAGCGCTGGGCCGGGAGAATGTCCTGGCACTGCGAATGCCCTACAAAGCTTCCTCGGCCGATTCACTGGAGCATGCCGGGCTGCTGATCGAACAGTTCAATACACCGCATGAAACGGTTGAGATCACCCCGATGGTCGAGCCGTTGTTCGCATCGGATGCGGACATGTCCAAGCAGCGCAAGGGGAACATCATGGCCCGCGAGCGGATGATCGTCCTCTACGACCGCTCTGAAGCATTCAAAGGCCTGGTGGTCGGGACGAGCAACAAAACCGAGATCCTGCTGGGCTACAGTACACTGTGGGGCGACATGGCCTCGGCTCTGAACCCGATCGGCGATCTCTATAAGACCCAGGTACGGCAGCTGTCCAGGGCGCTGGGTATCCCATCCGTGATCGTCGACAAGCCCCCATCGGCCGATCTATGGCTGGGCCAGACAGACGAAGGCGAGCTGGGTTTTACCTATGAGGAGGTGGACAAACTCCTGTATCTACTCGTGGACCAGCGTTACAGTGCCCGGGAATGCGTGGAAGAAGGCTTTGACCAGGAGTTCGTCGGTTCGGTTCTCAAACGTGTGCAGCGCAGCCAGTTCAAGCGCATGATGCCGCCGATCGCCAAGGTGTCGAACCGCACGATTGGATATGATTTTCTGTACCTGAGAGACTGGGGTACCTGATCGTTCCGTAAGCACAAAAAGAGATAGCAGGAGGAGCAGGCGAGCCTTCTGCTATTTATTATGGATTGGAAAGGAATCGACGAAAGAATGCTTCACATTCCTCCCGCGTTGAAACACCGCGGTTTTGCTTTGATCTGGGGCGGGTTGATGGTTTCGGTCGTGGGGACACAAATGCAGCAGTGGGCACTCTTCTGGCACATCAGTCAGCTGAGCCGGGATCCGATCGCGGTCAGCATGGTAGGCGGCGTCCGCTTTCTGGCGGTGCTGCTGTTTTCGCTGGTCGGCGGTCTGGTGGCGGACCGCTACAACCGCCGGACGATCATGCTCATCACACAGATGACGTCCATGTCCATTGCGGTCCTCCTTGGGCTGCTGACCCTTTCCGGCGAGATCAGGCTCTGGCATATCTACCTGTTGACCGGCATCCAGGCTGCGGCCATGGCCTTCGATCTGCCGGCCCGCCAGTCGCTCGTCCCGAACCTCGTGCCGCGCGCCGACCTGCCGAGCGCGTTTTCGCTGCAGTCCATCTCCTTCAACACGGGAGCCATCGTCGGTCCGGCGTTGAGCGGCCTGGTAATCGGTTACCTGGGGCAGGAATATGTCTATTTCATCAACGCCGCCACATTCCTGGCGGTGATCCTGGCCCTGGTCCTGATGGGAAAGGTTCCTCAGTCTCCAGCCATTATCCAAAAGGGTTTGGCGGCCGCCCTGCTGGATATTCGGCATGGCATCACGTTCATCCGCAGCCAGCCGCTTATCCTCTCCACGATGATCCTGGACTTTATCGCCACATTCTTTTCTTCTGCCAATACTCTGCTTCCCTACTTTGCCCAAAATATCCTGCATGTGGGTGAGGTGGCCTACGGCTGGCTGGCTTCGGCCCAGTCCATCGGCGCAGTCTTCGTCGGTCTGGTCGTTTCCCAGCTGCGAAACCTTCGCCGTCAGGGAATGCTCCTGCTGGTATCGGTGGTCATATTTGGCTCGGCGGCGATTTTGTTCGGCAGTTCGCGTATCTATGGGGTGATCTTCCTTGCCCTGGTCTTGATGGGCGCTGCCGATTCGGTCAGTACGATCATCCGCAACACGATCAGACAACTGAACACGCCAGACTCCCTGCGCGGGCGGATGACAAGCATCAATCAAATCTTCTTCTCCGGTGGACCCCAGCTCGGCGAGATCGAAGCGGGTGCGGTTGCCCAGTTTTTCGGTGTGCCGTTTGCAATTGTCACCGGGGGGATCGGGACCATTCTGGGCGTCTGGCTGGTCGTTTCTCGTTGGCCGGCCCTGGCCAGGTACAACGGCGATGAGCCAAACGCACAGACCGTGCCCGCAGATTAAACCAACCTTACGATTTCCGTACGATTCGGCTATAAAGGGAACTTGGGTGTTGACTAGCCTCCTTAAGAGCGCTATACTCAATGGCATAGAGGTACATCTCCTATGCGAGCAGAACGCTATAATAAACAGGAAACCCGCTGAAAAGCACGCGTCTCTTCGCGTGCTTTTTTTATTCCAAATCCTGAAAGGAGACTGATAAATGGACTACGGAATGATAGGAAAACGAGAAAAAGCAAAACGGTATGCTGAGGAGAGGAATCGCTTCCTCTTCAACAAGTTCGACCTCACCTTCAAGGGTGATAACAATAACCACCGTGTGACATTCGATAACGGCGTGTACGCCTGTGACTGTGAATTCTTTATTACTCACCAGCGCTGCGCCCATACCATGGCGATCGAGATCCTTCTCCGGGACATGATCCCGGAAGCCGTATCCTGAGCTGACAATTGAACAGAATCAGCTGCCCTCCACCCGCTGGAGGGCAGTTGTGTTTAAGTTCCACCTGAATTATTAATGAGAGTATTTTAAATCGGGTACTTTTCGATTACAATTTTCCCACCATGACCTCCCTTTCACGACGCGATTTCCTGAAACTTGGCGGCTTAAGCCTGGGCTCGCTGGCCTTTTCCCCCTCGTTGAGCAGCTATTTCGATTTCGACGATAGCGAGCTGGTGCGGGTAGCCACGGAACGGATCAGTGTCTACAGCCGGCCATCCGACAAAAGCTCCATCGTTTCCACCTGGTTTCGCGATGAGATCCTGCGCATTTATGACGAAGTGGAAGCCAGTGAGCCAGAGTTCAACCCGGTCTGGTACCGGGTATGGGGCGGGTTTATCCACCGGGCTCATCTCCAGCGGGTAAAAGTACTGTATAATAAGACGCTGCCCGCACTGGACTTGCAAGATGGGTTGAAACAGGTGGTGGAGGTGACCATTCCCTTCAGCGAGCCCTGGCGGACGAGCAAGACCTATGGCTGGCAAAAACTGGGCTTCCGCCTGTATTATGGATCTGTTCACCTGGTGGAAGCGATCGAGGAGGGACCGACAGGGGACCCATGGTATCTGGTCAATGATG
>DATAKV010000557.1:0-8484 GCA_036261375.1 Anaerolineales bacterium | reverse complement strand
TGAATTTCATCGCCAGCCATTCGATCGAGGCGATGATCAGCTATCATAGTGCAGCTCTGGGCGTTTTCCCGGGCGGCGACCCATGGGAACCGGCCTCCAAGCGGCTGGCGGCAGCTCTGGCCAGGGCAACCCGTTATCCCTATCCCCCCATCGATACAGGCTGCGAATATACGGGGACTCTTGCCGACTGGGCTGTGGAGAATGGCGTCGGCGCGGCTGTGGATATGGAGCTTCGGGACCACAGGAATACTGACTTCGAACAGAATCTGAAAGCACTCGATGTACTATTGAGATTTAGACCGTAATCGTGAACAAAGGAGCCTGAATGACTCAAAAAGTCAACACCCTCTTCACCAATGCATTCGTACTCACCATGGATGGATCCCTGACCCAATATTCGCCCGGCGCGGTCGCGGTCAACGGCGACAGCATTGTAGCAGTGGGACTCGAGCAGGATATAAACAGGGAGTACTCCGCCGACGAGGTGATCGACTGCGGCGGGAAAGTCCTGATGCCAGGATTGATCAATGCGCACACACACGTGCCCATGACCCTGCTGCGCGGCCTGGCCGACGACCTGCGGCTCGACGTCTGGCTGATGGGCTACATGATGCCTGTCGAGCGCGAGTTCGTTTCTCCCGAATTCGTCCGTCTGGGGACACTGCTGGCCTGTGCGGAGCAGATCCGCAGCGGTATCACGACCTTCAACGATATGTATTACTTTGAGGAGGATGTCGCCCAGGCGGCGGCCGATGCGGGGCTGCGTGCCGTCTGCGGGCAGACCGTGATGAAGTTCCCCGCGCCCGATGCGGCATCGTTCGAAGACTCGCTGCAGATGGCACGTGAGTTCATCCAGAAATGGAAGGATCACCCGCTGATCGTCCCGGCGGTCGCCCCCCATGCACCTTACACCTGCACGGCCGAGATCCTGCGCGCAACTGCCGACCTGGCAAAGGAGTTCGATGTGCCATTGCATACCCACCTCTCCGAGACCGCCTTCGAAGTGGAAAACATGCGCAATGAGAACGGTATGCCCGTCATTCCCTATGTGAAGAAGCAGGGCATCCTGGATGCAAAACTGATCGCCGCCCATTGCGTTCACGTGGATGTTGGCGAGATCCGCTCGCTCCACAATGCAGGTGCAGGAGTTTCTCACAATCCATCCTCCAACCTGAAACTGGCCTCCGGTTTTGCACCGGTGATGAAAATGCTCGAGACCGGCGTCAACGTCGGCATCGGGACAGATGGTCCAGCTTCGAACAACGACCTGGATATGTTCGAGGAAGTGCGCCTGGCCGCGTTCGTCGCCAAGGCCGTGACCAACGATCCAACCTCCCTCCCCGCGCCGCAGGCCCTTCTGATGGCCACCCGCCTGGGTGCGCAGGCGCTCCACATCGGTCACCTGACCGGCTCGCTGGCAGCGGGTAAGCGGGCCGACCTGATCCTGGTCGATGTCTCACCGGTGCATAACGCTCCTTCTTTCAAACGAGCAGCCGATAATGCCTATGCGCAAATTGTTTATGCCAGCAAGTCCACCGATGTGAGCGATGTGATGGTCAATGGCAAATGGCTGATGCGCGACCGCAAGCTGCTGACCTTGAATGAAGAAGAGCTCCTCGCCCGGGCCAACGAAATCGCCAGGAAGATCGACGCGTTCCTGATCGAACGCGAGCAATCCGTCCTCTCCAAGCTCATCGCCTTGGGCGGCTCCATGGAACAGGAATCGTTCGAAGTACAGGTCAAGGTCAGGCTGCAGGATATCGAGCCGATCGTCCGCGCGATGAAGCAGCCGGAGATCGAGATCATCCGCCAGCGCCATTACCGCGAGCATGATGTCTATTTCTTCTTCGACGATCCCTCCCAGGGCCGCCTGCGCTACCGCGAGGATGATTTCATAGACGACACCAAAGGCACGGTCACCAACGTCCGCGCCCGCCTGACACTGATCGGTCTGAAGCGTGAAGGTAAATTCGAAGAGGTGCTGCTCTCGCGCAGCCGTTACCTTGCGCCGGCCACCCACTCATTACGCTTTTACCGTGAGTACTTCAGACCGAAATCTGAGATCGCCATCGAAAAGGACCGTTTGCGCTGGCTGATTAAATATAAGGATACTGAATTCTTCATCAACCTTGACCAGATGACCGAACCCCAGCTCGGCTATTTCCTCGAGATCAAAAGCCGCACCTGGAGCCGCACGGATGCTGAGCACAAAGCCCGGCTGACCAGTGAACTGCTGGCCCTGCTCGACGCTTCCGATGGAGAGCCTGTGACCGAGGACTATATCGACATCGTGAGTGAGGCCTAAATCGTGCGTGACCTTTTAAAGACGATTGCGGCGCTTTGTGCCGTCCTTTTTGTCGCGGCCGGGGTCCCGGTATTGATACTTTTCAATATCGAGAGGGGGGCGTTCGAATCGGCGACGTATAAACAGGCCTTTGAGAATCAGCGTCTCTATGAACGAATGCCATCCATCCTCGGAACAACATTAGCCACGACCCTTTCGCAGAACGCTGGCATGGTCCCCTTCCTGCGCGAGCTGACCCCGGAAGAATGGCAGTTAACCATCTCCACCCTCCTGCCTCCCGAGGAGCTGCGGGCGATGACCGACCAGACGCTCGACTCCACGTTCGATTATCTGAACTTCCGGAGCAATACTGTCGTGATCTCCCTCCTGCCGGTCAAAGCCCAACTGGCTGGACCGGCGGGAATAACCATCGTCCGGCAGTTCCTGGCTGCTCAGCCGGCCTGCACCGTCGAGCAGCTCACACAGATGGCGCTCGGTATGATGAGTGGGAACATCACACTCTGTAACCCGCCCGAGGAGGCCATGGGACTGCTTGAGCCGTTCATCCAGTCCCAGCTGCAGACGATCAATACCACCTTTCCAAATGAAATTTCCCTCGTCCCAGGTACAGAGAGCGGCACGCCGAATGATCCACGCCTGCAGCTGCAGCTGGTTCGATCCGGCATCCAGTTTGCTCCGTTCTTTGTCTTCCTTCTTTTGCCCCTGATCGCCGTGCTGGCGGTTCGCAATATACGTGACCTGCTGGTCTGGTGGGGCTGGCCCCTGCTGATCACCGGACTGGTCAGTGGGCTGATCGGGTTGGTTGGTTCTCCACTGGTCGGCTGGGTCCTGCAGCTCCTGATCCAGTTCCAGGTGGCAGCCATCCTGCCGCCTGTCCTGGCTTCGAGTATTGCGGAGACAGCCAGCGCGGTCGCAGGCCAGATGCTGCTGCCGGTCATCCTTCAGGGCTTTGGGATGGCTGTGATCGGCCTGGGCATGGTTGTCCTGAGCTTCCTGTTCCCCACCCGGACGATCATTACAGTGCCCTGAAGACGTTCCATTTTCAAATGGGCCTCTGAACTTCTACGGGAAACCGCCGCTCAGGACGATTCTCTGTTTCACGAACCTTTGGCAACGTCTCGTCTCTCTCGGCTGCTTTGATATAAATGCGTCTACTGACGGCCTGATTTCGGATCCAGTATTTGGGGTAGCCTCTTTTGAGCCGGCCCTTGTGATTCCACATTCGTTCGATGCCGTGAGCTTTCCCCTGGTGCCGATGGCACTCGTGCCACACAGAGCGCTGGTCGTCGCGAAGTCACCATTCAAATGTAGGTCGTCTCATAAGAGACTTGATTGTACCCCTTGACTCTTGGGTTACACGAGGTGCTACAGTACAGGCATGTTCCGGATAGGCGAGTGACTGTAGATACGCTTCGTCACTATGAGGCGCTGGGCTTGCTTAAGTTTAATCTTCTTAACTTCTAGACATACGGGATAAAAGCTTCCACTTTTGTCCCGGTTCCCGGTTCTGATGTGATTTTTAGTGTTCCGCCAACCGATTCTGCCCTCTCCTTCATCCCTGCCAGTCCATAATGCTTTTCTGCAACCCGTTTCGTAATGTCATCCGTTACGAAAAATCCGGTTCCGTTGTCTTGAATTGCAAGGAGCACCTGATTCTTCTCAAGTCTCAGCTGTATAACTACTTTGCTGGCATTTGCATGGCGGACAACATTATGAAGAGATTCCTGGCAGATGCGAAAAAGAGTCACCTGGGAAGGCTCGCCTAGCTTTTCGATGCCTTCGTCATAATTAAGATCAACACCCAGCGTCGGGAAGTTTTCACACACACTTTCAATATGCTCCCTGATCGCCATTACCAGGCTGTTTTGCACCAGGACGGGGGGACGAAGCTCATAGATAACATCGCGCAATTCCCCAATTACATTCTTTAAGTTCGATCTCATTGGATCTAGTTGAACCTTCACCGGACCAATTTTCATTTTCTCGATCAATATCTGAAGATTAATTGTCATTCCCACCAGTGTTTGGAGCGGGCCATCATGAATATCACGAGCTATTTTGGCCCGCTCATCTTCACGCGTCTCAAGCAAACGCTGTTGAGTGGCCATTCGAATCTCATTTTCCTTTTGAATGGTCTCCAACTGGCGTTGTCGGGTTATATTGAGAGTAGCTCCCACCAATCCATTTACCTGGCCCTCTTGATCAAAGGTCGGGTCAAAGGCGGTTATATAGTAGGACCAGACGCCGTTCACCCTGACCTTGATCTCCCCTTGGGCGGGTTGCCCGGTTTCAATCACCGATCGCTTTATCTCAATTAACTTGGTGGCGTCCTCGGAAGAGAGTATTTCATCATCGCGCCTGCCGATCAGTTGTTCAGCAGAAAAATCAGGAAGCGCGCTATAAAACCAGGTATAACGCAGAGATCTATCAGCTGTGAATACAGCGATCGGAGCAGAGGCAAGCGCCACCCTGAAACGCAGCTCACTCTCGCGCAAAGCGCGCTCCGCTTCTTTACGATCATGTATGTCTATCGAAGCCCCTATCCAGCTCGTTAGCGTTCCATTCTCGAGAATGGGCACGGCTCGATGGGAAAACCAGCGATACTGCTGGGAGGCTTCATGCCAGACGCGTGACTCGATCTCAAATGCCTCCTGCTGCTTAATCGCATTTTGCCACTGCCTCCGGGATTGATCCTGATCATCGGGGTGGACGATCTTAATCCAGTCCCAGCCTTGTGTCTGCTCAAAAGGTTTCCCACTGATTCCCGGATCGGTGAGAACAGGATCCTGATACGATCCGTCTGGTCCCAGAAGCCAAAAAAACGAGCTTGTAGCTTTGTTCCAAAACGAAATACGATCCTTCCACATCCGCAGCCGTGCCTCACTTCTGCGAAGCTCACTTTCCATTTGTTTACGCTCAGTGATATCCACAAAAGCCCCAACCGCCCCGGATGGTCTTCCCCTTTGATCCATTATGGGCAGAACATTCCCCAACATATTTTTTATCACCCCATTATCGAAGACCAGGTCAAATTCGTAGTTACTTGTCTCAATGCCTTTTGCGGCCGCGATCTGCATGGGAAGTTCTTTGTTCGGAATTTCATGTCCGTTTTTGAAATTACGATAGGGCTGCCTTGTTCGTTCCCTGACAGGAGCGGTTTTTGAAATGTTTGCTCCCTCCCACATACTGAGAGCCTGGTAACCATAGCGGTTGCCCACCATCTCCTTACACTGGGAATCCCTGGAGATCCAGATCATGGCTGGAACAGCATCCATCAAGGCTTTCAGCTCCGACGCCTTGGTTCGTTCACGCTCTTCGCTCAGCCTGAGCGATTCTTCCATGAGTTTGCGTTCCGTGATATCCTGGCTGATCCCTGTAGCGCGGGTTGGCTTGCCTGACGCATCGTGCTCAACCGTGCCGGCAGAATTCAGCCAGATAGTGTTCCCATCCCCATTCAGCACACGGAACTCCAGATAGAATGGTCCGCCCCGTTTGATCGCTTCATCAACTTCACCCAGCGTTTTTTCTTTATCCTCCGGATGAAGTATTGAATAGAAGTTTTGGGGATCCGCAATGTTTTCCGCCGGATCTATCCCCACTAGCTCACACAATTCGGAAGACAATCGCAAGATATTGTAGTTCAGATCCCATATCCATGCGCCTGACCGTGAATACTTCAGGGCGAGTCCCAGCCAGTGTTCGCTGTTTTCCATGGATTGAGGACGCCTTACCCTGTTCTTGCGGCCGGAAAGCAGGGTGTCCAGAGATTCGTACTGACTATTGATCTTCTGCAGCTTAGCCCCCAGCTGGAAGATCACATGATCCAATTCATTTGAGATCCGATTCTGATGTTCGATGGGGAAATGAGGAAAGTTGCTTTGTAGTTCGTTGAGAAGGGATCTAATCTCGTCCACCTTGGAGTGCGATAAAAGAACTTTCATAACTCCTCTTCCTACTCAGAGTCAGGCAGACAATGATTGCCAATTCATATTTTCCCAATAACGATGGGATTTATAAATATTATATGGATGTAAAGACATAAATAATATGTCAAACTTCACATAAATTTCATTAATTATGTCACAAACCGAATAGGCAGGCTTTGAACGATCAGTAACCTATCAGGGCTTATTAATTGTATGCCGCCCGCTATTCTGGCTTGCACGTATCCAGGATTTTTTAAAACCGGTATTTCACTGGCATGCATTCTGCAGATGCTCTTCAAAGGTCTCTGAAAATTCGTGGTAGCCGGAGCCGTCACATTTGGCACGGAAATAAAGATAAGTCGACACCTCCGGAAAAGCCACAGCCCGCAGCGCAGCCAGGCTCGGGTTGGCGATCGGTGTTGGCGGAAGGCCTGGATTGAGATAGGTATTGTACGGAGAGTTGACCTGCAGGTCGATCAACGTCAAAGGGCTGGTCCACCAGTTCTGCTGGAGAATGCTGTAGCCCAGCGCATACTGGACGGTGGGATCCGCATCGAGTTTCATGCCGATGTTCAGCCGGTTGAGATAGACCGAAGCGATCAATGGCTTTTCCTCATCCTGTACGGCTTCCCGCTCGACGAGTGAGGCCAGGGTCACGGCCTGGTAGACGGTAAGTCCCTGGCGCTCAAACTGATTTTTGATATCGGGCGTGATGCGCAGGGAGAAATTGCGCAGAAACCCGGTGACAAGCTCCTCAGCCGTCACAACACGCGGGACAATGTATGAGTCAGGGAAGAGAAAGCCTTCTGTTGTCGCCGCGCCCTGCAAAAAGTCGAAGTCTGGATGCGGAGCGCGTGCCACATTGAGAAACTCCTCGGGTGTGACGGACAGACCGGAGGTGGGCAGGGATGCGGCGATCTCCTCCATCCGCCAGCCGGGCAGGATAACGAAAGTCACCTGTTCGGGTGTTGCATCCTGCAGCTCACGGGCGATATCGATCGCAGACATGGCCGCGCTCAACCGGTACTCCCCCGCCTGGATGGAAGTATCCAGTCCCGAGTAGATCAAATAGGCGCGAAACGCCTCCCCGTCCCGGACGAGACCGACCACGTCCAGGCGGCTGGCGATCGAATTGACCGATTCCCCCTGCTCGACCGTAAACGTCTGTTCCACCCCCTTTGCATCCCGCGGATCGGTCAGCAAGCCGTTGAACCAGAGCAGCTGAGCCGAGTACTGGATCCGCTGTGGCAGGGACAGGCGGGGAGACGGCATACCATAGATCCAGGTGGCCCGGGATGGGATATAGACTAGCGTCACAAGGAGACAGGTGAGGAGTAACAGGAGGAAGAAGACGATGATGAGTCTGCGCATGAGTGTAAAAAGACCATAACAGGCAGGGAAACGGAGCTGACTGGATCTACCTGTTCGATTCGAGATAGGATCGCAAAATCATGACGGCCGCCAGCGCGTCCTGGTGGCCGCTGCGATCTTTGCGGGAGACGCCCAGCGCAATACGTGCTGCGCGGGCATCCTGGGTACTGAACGATTCGTCCCACAAAACGACGGGGATTTGGGTTTGTTCCTTCAACGCCTCCGCAAATTTTGCGGCGCGGCGGCCCGCCAGGTTCGGGCGGCCCTCCTCATCGAAGGATTGTCCGATCACGATCAGGCCAACCTCGTTCTCATGGGCCACGTTGGCCACCTGTGCCGCGTCCAACAGGCGAGAGACATGCTCGATCACTTTGAGCGTGCTGGCAATCGTCGCGGTCGGGTCGCTCAGCGCGAGACCGATCCTCTTTTCCCCATGGTCAACGGCCAGGATCCTCACCGGACTCCCCTTTTGAACCATGGAAACAGCCTGATACAGAGAAAAAAGAATCTCCGTGCCCCTGTGTCTCCGTGGTTAGTTCTCGTTCTCACCGTGTCTCCACCGAAATACGGAAAGGAACGATCGGCATCCAAGGCCACCAAGTGGGAGAAAGCTCAATGACCGGTGCGTCTGCCAGAGGCAGATTCTCCTCCAGAGAAGACACCGCATTCCAGGCGCCGAAGCCCTGGACCATCTGTGTCACCTGAGCGGGATGGATCTGCTGGACGATCCTGCGCTCGGCACGCATGGTCCACTTTGCGGAGCCATCCCTGTACATGGAAGGACTCGAAACCGGTGTAACCGTCAACTCGTCTGAAGCTGCGGTATAACCAGCAGGCAGGGAGGCGTTCAACGCCAGCGCGGCCAGCTCAGCCAGGTCGGAG
>DATAKV010000551.1:0-4423 GCA_036261375.1 Anaerolineales bacterium | reverse complement strand
TCCAGCCGCTTTCGCAGGGCAGCAAAATCCTCTACATTTCGAATCGCCTGTATCGTCAGGTGCAGATCGATGATCGGGGCGCCATCGGCAATGCGGGCGGTATCTTCTGAGAGTTTGAACAGGCTGGCATAGTCATCGCTCTCCGGCCTGACGATAATAATCGTTGATTTGCCGCTTGTGATTGATGTTTCCATGATTTCTGTTTCCTTGACTCTGTTTTTATACAGATCAACATGCGCATCACTGTCGTTTCGGCCGACGCCATAGTTCCACATCAGGAGACCCCGGTTCTGGTCGCCCTTCCAGATCCTGCAGATCCGATTTTCCAGCTCCAGAAGGGTATCCCGGGTGGAGACGATTTTGAATTCATCACCGGCGCGTTCCGATCGAAACAGTAAGAATCCTTCGGTTTTGGGAAAGTTCCTGAAGAGTACCTGGGAGAACCGCCTGAGATCCTGGTCAATGGCGGCACTCCCGTAGCGGGCGTTCCCTTCATGCATATTGAGCATGTCGGTCAGTGCCACACCCTGGAGGGTGACTTTTTCCAGGTACCATCTAGCACCCAGGCCATTGAACGTACCTGTTAAGGGCTCCCGGGTGACGATATTTTCCACAATATTTTTTGTAATCAGGACCTGTTCCACGGCTTGTTGTTCCACGGTGGCCGGCAGCTTCAATGAGTGGATTGTATCCACCAGGCTTTCATAGGGCGAATTAAACTCATTCCAGCTCTGATAGGTGTTGTTTTCCTCGATCCGCCGGGGGATTTCCGAATGACTTTCCAGGATCGTCTGCCGGACCACGATGGGACGGTAGGTCTTGCGCTGTTTCTGAAGCTCGTTCTCGGCTTCGGTCTCATTCAGACCCGTTCCAAAGTCCCAGGTCAGGAGCGAGTCGCTTTCCTGTTTGGCATATAGACGGGACAGGAGCTGCCGGATCTCGCGGGGCGTTTTCGTGGTGGAAAAGATCCGGAACTCATCGCTGCCCGGAGAGCGGCGGACGAAATCGCCCTTGTCCATGGTAAAGATGGACATTAACTGGTAGGCCAGTTTGTGCAGCTCGGCATCCACCACCAGGGCCCCAAAAACCTTGTTTGCCTGGCGCAGGTCATAGATATCGATCTTGGCCATGCCTCTGACCTGGTCATCCGGGATCAGCCATTTCCCGGCCCGCGCATTCAGGGCATGGGTAATCGAGTCGTACAGGGCCAGGTTTTTGGCATTCTTCAGGATACCGGACAGGATGCCCTTCAGCTTTTGAAACTGTGCGTCTGTGATCGGTAGGGCCTGGAACAGGATCTCCAATTCCTTGAACGTCTGGAGAAAGATCTTTAGTTCATTATCCATTGGTACTGGCGGGTGCGCCTCCGGAAGACTGCGCGCCCAGGATCTTTTCCCGGAGAATCTGGCTGTTCTGGATCTCGTATTGCATGCCCTGCTGCTGGAAACTCTCAATTGACTCATCGATTAACTCCAGAGCGGCATCCAGGCCGCTGCCTGTTTCGAAGTGGACGGATGCCAGGCCAAGCTGGCCGCGGGCCAGCTCATCCACCCGGCCAAACTCCTCGGCAGATTTAATACCTTCAGTGAAATACTGCCGGGCCTCTTCATACTGTTTTTCCACCAAAGCAACAAAGCCCAGGCCATTCAGGGCGTAGCTGACATGCCGAACCGGATCCTTGCGAACGGGGTCCTGCCAGGTATCCAGTGCTTTTTGATACCATCCCCGGGCCTGGCGGATGTGCCCCCGCTCATATTCCAGGTCGCCCAACCCGTACTGGGCAAAGCCTTTGCTGTAGATGCCATAATCGTCATTTGCATACTTCTCAACGATTTCCAGCACATCCTTCAATAATGTCTCCGAGCGGTCGAAGTTGCCCAGTCGCATTTCCACGGTCCCAAGAGAACGCTTCGCCGCGGCGATCAACAGCTCATCCTCGGTCTTGGTGGTGGCCGAGAGCGCCTCTTCCGCCCAGTGCAGGGCTCGCAGATAATCTCCCTGATAGAAGTAGATCCATGAGATATTCCGCGCAAACGTGCTGACCGACTTCCAATCCGACAGCAGGTTGGCGGCGCTGAGGGCGGCGTGGGCCAAAGTCAGGCGGTCATACCAGAAGGCGCGCTGCCACAGCACACTCCCAAACTGGATGCCGATCTGGACCAGGATCTCGGAAATATTTTTTGTGTTTTTCACCAGGGTTTTAGATTGCCCCGGTCTCTTGTGGATGGACTTGTAACACCACTGCGCCACACTCAGGATGTTGTTGCGATCCAGCAGCAGCTCATCGTACCCGCGCCATTCCTTGAAGCCGCTTTTCTGGGCCAGCAGCTTGACGTAATACTGGGCCATCTTCAGCTCCGCCTGGCGGATGAACCGACGGTCGGCGGCGTACTGCGAGCGGATGTAACGGCGCGTCAGCGGCAGGATGCTGAAATAGTCACGGCCGGGCTCATGCTCGATCAGCGTCAGCTGCAGCAGGTCGCTGATCGCACTCTCGAATTGATCCTCGTCGTCGATCCCTGCAATCTCTTTAAGCGCCTCGCGCGAGACCGCTTCGGGGTGCAATGCCATAATGAAGAGCAGTTTCTTTTCGTTGTTGTGACGCAGCAGGTTCCAGCTGTGGTTGAAACAGTATTGCAGGATGGGGATGTCCGCATCCAGACTGAGCTTATCCAGGACCTGGGTGACCGAGTAGCCCAGGACGGCGATCTGGCCCTGGACCCAGAGAAGAGCCAGCGGAAGGCCGCCGGTCAGGTCGACGAGGTATTTGTTCTGGTTCTGGGTGAGCTGGATGTTCTTCTGCTGGGCGTCCCATTCGAGCAGGGCATTGCTTTCCTCAAAGGATAATCCCTGCAGGCGGATGATCTGTCCCTCGGTGACCCGCTCGCGGGAGGTGACGATCACCTTCAGCGTAATGGGGGAGCGGCGCAGGAAATCGAGGATGTCATGCTGTTCGGTTTTCGAGAGGGTCTCGAAGTTGTCCAGAACGAGCAGGGTGGTGTTCCTTGCCAGCAGGTTGTAGGCCCGTTTGATCTGGTCCTGGATGGACAGGTTGCCGATTGTCGGATTCCCCAGGCTGGTGCCGATCGTGATCAGAATATCCGACAATGATTTGGCTTCCGGGATGATCGGCTCAATGCCGTGCAGGGTCAGGATCGATTCTTTGGACGAGATCCAGATGACCGATTCGAACAGCTCCTGCTCGACACAACGGTGGCTGACCTCGATGGCGAGTGCAGATTTGCCCACGCCACCTATCCCCTCGATGCCGATGATGAACGTCCGGCTGTTCGGCTGCAGGGACTGGAAGATGGCCTTCAATTCCTCCTCCCGCCCTACAAAATACGGTCGGCGCGGCAGGTTGGCCAGCAGATTCGTCTTTTCGCGTTCCTTGTGGGTGGATGTAAGCCCTTCGACCTGCCTGGTGTAGCGGACGATCGCCTCCCGTTCCATGGTCAGGCTGTTGATCAGGTGCAGAGGCTGGTCAGGGCCGTATTTTGCCAGCATCTCCTCCAGGGCATAGAGGTTCTTCTTATGCAGGTCGATCATCCTCTCGAGATGAGTTACTTCTTCCTTGTCCATGAGGCACCTTGGTTTCTACTGGAGGGGAGGGATGTCTTTCTTATATACTTTGGACAGAACCATCTCGAGCCGCTTAATGGTATCGATCATCGAATTCTCGGAGTCCGCCAGGTTGTTGACGATGATCGGCGGGACCAGCGCATCGCCCCATTTGGCATACTGTTCCCGGGCGAGATGATAATTTCGGGAGTACGTTTCGAGCAGCCGGACAAGATGCTGGACTTCCTGTTCATGGTTCTTCCACACGATCTCATCCACCTTGGACGCAAGCAGGTCCTGCTTAATCTCGATCTCCTTCTCAGGCTCACGAACGGCCACTTCCTGAGGCGTCTCCACTGTTTCGGTGGGTGGAAGACTTTCCAGCCTCTTTCGTCGTTCACGGCGCTCCTCCAGGATCCGTCGTCCTTCGTCGAACACGAACTCAATGGCTTTCATGAGTATGGGTAATTGGGTGGGATCGATCATGGGTCCTCCTGGGAATTTAAGTATAGCACAGCAGGTACTACGGTACTGTCGCCTATCAAATTCGTCAATTTTGACCCGGGAGCGGGTCTTGTCTACATCTGTGGTTCTGCCCGAGAGATTTCTGACTTACTCTTTCAAAATTTGATGTGACGCTTCTTATCAGGAGGTTGTTATTTGAAATGGCAACTTCTCTTTTTCACATCACCAATTTGTCATCTTGACTTAGAACATTTGTTCTAATAAAATAGTCCTCCGGTTTTACCTCCCGGCCTACGATGTGAGACAGGCTGGTTCCTGTTGGGAGGCAGGTTCAGCGACTGGAAGATGAATGAAACGGTCAACACAGCAGGTGAACGTCTTTCTGATTTATGCACAC
>DATAKV010000534.1:0-2080 GCA_036261375.1 Anaerolineales bacterium | reverse complement strand
GGCGGGATGGAGAGGAGCAGGAGATCCCTGCGCGCGAGGTGGTGCCGGGGGATCTGGTCATCCTGCGTGCAGGCGACAAAATCCCAGCCGATGCGCGTCTTATCGAAGCAGTCAATCTGCAGGTGGAGGAGGCAGCGCTCACCGGCGAATCGCTGCCGGTGGAAAAGCACACCCAGCCAATCCGCGACGAATCTCCGGCGATCGGCGACCGCAGGAACATGGTGTATGGAGGTACGGCGGCTACCTATGGACGGGGGCGGGCGCTGGTCACTGCCACCGGTATGAACACGGAATTTGGAAAGATCGCCCGGATGCTCCAGACCGTTGAAAGCGGCAAGACTCCGCTGCAGGAGAACCTGGCACAGGTCGGTCATATGCTGGCGCGCGCCGCTTTTATCATTGTGGTGCTGATCGTCGGCGCAGGGTTGCTGCGAGGTCAGCCTCTGATCGAGATGGTTCTCTTTGGCATTGCCCTGGCGGTTGCCGTGGTGCCGGAGGCGCTGCCAGCGGTCGTGACCATTTCGCTCGCCATCGGTGTACAGCGCATGGTCAAGCGCAATGCGCTGGTCCGCCGCCTGCCTGCCGTGGAAACGCTCGGCAGTACCACAGTCATCTGTTCCGATAAGACAGGTACCCTCACCAAGGATGAGATGACGGTACGAAAAATATACGTCCAGGGCGAAACGCTGGATGTGTCGGGCGCAGGGTACGAACCGCACGGTCAGTTTTCCCGCAACGGGTCCTCGGTCGAGCCTTCAGAGACGCTCAAGTTCCTGCTGCGCGGCGCGGCGCTGGATTCGGATGCAAAAATTGTCCGCACCGAACCCGACAAACGCTGGCACGTAAAAGGTGATCCGACCGAAGGCGCTCTGGTAGTGGCAGCCGCCAAAGCGGGGTTACAAAAAACAGAGCTGGACAGGACCTATCCGCGGCTCAAAGAGATCCCCTTTACCTCCGAGACCAAACGCATGACAACGCTCCACGAAATGGATGGGCATACGGTTGCCTTTTCGAAGGGGGCACCGGAGATCATCCTGGATTCGTGTACGAAACAGCTCACGGCGGAAGGCGAGGCGCCGCTCGACGAGAAAAGTCGTGAACAGATCCTGGAAGCTGCCCATGAGATGGCGGGTGAGGCGTTACGCGTGCTGGCGGTAGCTTCGCACTTGGATACCGGCATCGAGAGCGCGGAGCAGGAAATGACCTTCCTCGGTCTGCTGGGTATGATCGATCCGCCGCGACCTGAAGCGAAGGAAGCCATCCGCACGTGCGAACAGGCGGGGATCAAAGTGGTGATGATCACCGGCGATCATCCCATCACTGCCCAGGCAGTGGCGCGTGAGCTCGGGCTGCTCAAGACCGGGCATGTGGTCACCGGCGCGGTGCTCGAAGCGATGAGCGAAGAGGAATTCGGGCAACGGGTGGAAGAGATCGAGGTATATGCACGCGTATCGCCTACACACAAGCTGCGGGTGGTATCTGCCCTGCAGGATAAAGGCCACATCGTTGCCATGACCGGCGATGGCGTCAACGATGCCCCTGCCCTCAAGAAAGCAGATATTGGTATTGCCATGGGCATCACCGGTACAGACGTGACCAAGGAAGCCGCCGCCATGACGTTGACTGACGACAACTTTGCATCCATCGTTGCGGCAGTGGAGGAGGGACGCGGTATCTTCGGCAATATCAAGAAATATCTGATGTACCTGCTTTCCTCCAACATCGGTGAGATCCTGCTGATGGCGATCGCCACTCTGTTCGGCATGCCGCTGCCCCTGGCAACCGTCCAGATCCTCTACATCAACCTCGCCACCGACGGCTTGCCTGCCCTGGCACTCTCGGTAGACCCACCCGAAACGGACCTGATGAAGCGCGCCCCGCGCAACCCGCGCATCGGTATTTTTACCCGTCCCGTTGTAATCCTGATGGTAATTGGTGGTGTCTGGCTGGCGTTCGTCAACCTGGTGTTGTTCTCGTGGGCGCTGAGCAGCGGCAGGAGTCCGGAAGAAGCTCGCACCATGGTCTTTGTTTCTGTGGTGCTTTTTGAATTCTTCAAGGCATATAACTTCCGCTCGGACCG
>DATAKV010000521.1:0-8045 GCA_036261375.1 Anaerolineales bacterium | reverse complement strand
CTGGACAATGGCAGGGGGTTTGATGTTAACGCCGAACAGGAAAAGCCAAGTACCGGCCTGAGCGGGATGCGTGAGCGGGCTTTTTTGCTGGGAGGCTATCTTCTTGTGGAATCCTTCCTCAATCAGGGAACGCATATCGTTGCCGCGCTGCCACTGACGGACCATCCTCTTGAGAGGAGGCGCCATGATCGTCACTCTTCTGCTGGCGGATGATCATCCCATCGTCCGCCAGGGTCTGAAACATTTATTGGAAGCCGAATCCAATTTGAAGGTGGTCGGGGAAGCGAGCAGTGGTCTGCAGGCCGTCCAGCTTACTGAAAAAATCAAGCCCAGGGTTCTGATCGTGGACATCATGATGCCGGAGCTGAACGGCCTGGAAGTCCTGAAACAGGTGAAGGAGCGGTCGCCGGCGACATGCTGTATCGTCCTCTCCATGCAGAGCGCCGATGTCTACGTGGTGGAAGCGCTCAAGGCAGGCGCGCTTGGCTACGTCCTGAAAGAAACCGGACCGAGTGAGCTTGTCCAGGCAGTCCAGCAGGTAATTCAGGGTCGGCGCTACCTTAGTCCACGGATCTCGGAGCGGTTGATCGACGTGCTGATCGAGACGAACCACAAGCCCCCCTCCGACCCTTACCAGACCCTGACGAACCGCGAGCGCGAGGTCCTGCAGATGGCGGCAGAGGGATTGAGTAGTTCCGAGATTGCCCGGCGGCTTTCGATCAGCCCGCGAACTGCCGAGCTTCACAGGGGACGGATGATGCATAAACTAGGGCTGCGCAGCCAGACGGATCTGATCCGCTACGCGTTCAAGCGCGGCATCCTGACACTCGACTCCTGATCGGCCCGGAGGAAGGGCTACAGTGGGTGGGGGATATGTAATTTTTGTTTCCAAAAATACGTAGGTATACGTATTACCTGTATTTCAAAATTGGGGAAAATATATGCAGACAACGTGTAAATCCTTTATAGAAGTACAGCAGGCCGGAGAGCCTTCCACACGTATTGCGAAGAAAGCACCGCATGGTCTATTTACACAGGAATAAAGTATGAAGTCTTTTTCACGCCCGGCAATCGTTTATCTGTGGGCCATCCAGCTAACGGGGATCCTCCTCTTAATTTCCCATATCAACCACACCGAAGCCGTCCACACGTGGCCGGTGCTTGTTTTATGTACATTGGCTTCCCTTGCCTTGATCTTAAAAGTGGAAGGGATCACGGATCGTTCGTACTATACATTCAGTCTGGTAATTTATGGCTTTACCCTGGCCGCCTTTGGCATGACTGAAACAGTACTCGTGATCGTCGTGTCCCACCTGGTCGAATGGCTGTGGAACCGGCCGCCCTGGTTCCTCCAGCTATTTAACATAGGTATGTATCTTGTCGCTATGGAAGCGGCGGGGCTTGTTTATTTCTGGATCAATCAGGGGAATTCACCCGATACCTGGCGCGCGGCCCCGGCGATCCTGTTCGGGATGGCCGTCTTCAATGGACTCAAACACCTGCTGGCTGGCCTCTATCTTTGGCTGGCACGCGGAGAGAGCTTCAGGAAGTCAGGTGTGTTCGATTTCTTTCCGCTGATGCTCGACCTTTCCCTTTTGTATTTTGGGGCCAGCCTGTCGATCGTCTGGAACTACAATCCATTTGCGCTGATGCTGTTTGTCATCCCAACTTATCTGCTCTACAGTGCGTTGCGGGTCCCTGCCCTGCAAAGGAAAACAGAGATCGACAGCAAGACCGGCCTCTTCAACCATTCCTACTTCAAGAAGCAACTTGACAGTGAACTGGCCCGCTCCAAGCGCTTTGACCGACCCCTGGCCGTCATCATGGCCGACCTGGACCTGCTGCGTAATATCAACAATACCTATGGCCACCTCGCCGGGGATGAAGTCTTGATCGGCGTAGCGCGGGCTATGAAGCAGGCCGTGCGGGATTATGATGTGGTCTGCCGTTTTGGCGGAGAGGAGTTTGCCATCCTGATGCCTGAGACAACCCTGTCGCAGGCCTGCCAACGGGCAGAGCTCATCCGCCGCATGATCGAGGGCATGGAGTTTACCGTCCCGACAAGCAAGACGCCGATCCGGGCCACGATGAGCTTTGGTGTCGCCCACCGTGAGAATTTCCGGCAAACGGCGGAAGAGATCGTCCATCACGCCGATCTCGCTCTCTACCAGTCGAAGCTGAACGGCAGGAACAGAACGCATGCCCTTGCCAACCAAACCTACCTGGATTTCCCCGTCCATCAAACGGACGAGATACCGAAGAACGGACTTGAGACATCCCTCCCGGCGACTGCCGAGCCTATATCGTTACTCCCGGACCTGAGAGTGTTCCCTAAAAAGCAATTTCAGCCGGCCGAATCATCAGAGCTCAGAGGAAAAGAACAGGCACTTAACCTTCTGATCGCGGCACTTACAGAACTCTCCATTCTTTTGCTGGCCGGTCTGTTGATCTGGATCCGCGCTGCCGGTTCAGCGCGGGAGATAGACTGGCTGGGGCTGTTGATCATTTCGGCATTGATCGTGTTATTGGAAGGGTTTTCGGTGGAGCTATACACCCCACAATCGGCCGTCTCCACCTCAGCCATTCCTGTGATTGCGGCCTACATGCTCTTTGGTCCTCTGGGTGTCATTTGGGTCGGTCTGTTGCTTGCCTTTATCCGGGTCCTGAAGAACCAGCACACCATCCAGCGCTTTATATTTAACGTTGCTTCCTATCTCGTGGCGGGTACCTGTTCGCTGGGCCTACTGGGCTGGGCAGGCAGCACTTTCGAGGGCCTGGCTTATCCATCTCAGATCGTTGTCATTCTTATTTCGTCTCTCATTCTGTATCTCAGCACCAGTTTCCTCACGGCAGCCGGCATGAGTGAGAAAACGAAACAGACCACGCTCGATCTCTGGCGTGACCAGTTCAGCAGGCTGGCTCCTTACTACATCGGGATTGGTTTGATCGCCTATGCCCTGGTCATTGGCTACCGGTTTGACCCGATCTTTGGGCTGGTCCTTATGGCAGCTCCCATGATCTTTCTACGGATCAATCAAAAGCAATTTATGGACCGCACGCGTCAAATGGTCACGGAATTGAGAGAGAAAAACCAGATCCTGAACCGCCATTCCAGAGAGATCTTCGATCTCAACGAAGGCCTGTTGACCACCCTGTCTGAGATCATCGATCACCGTGATACGTTTACTGTGGGACATTCAAAGCAGGTTAGCGAGTTTGCAGCCGAAACTGCCCGAGTGCTGGGATTAAGTAACAAGCAGATCGACCTGATCCGCAGGGTCGGTTTACTTCATGATATTGGCAAGCTGGGGATCCCGGTGGAGATCCTTTCAAAGCCCGGCAGCTTGACTGCCGAGGAGTACAAGATTGTCAAGGAGCATGCTGCACTGGGCGGGGACCTGGTCAAGAACAGCCCTTCGCTCCGCCCGCTGGGTTCGATCATTCGCCACCACCATGAATTTTATAATGGCAGCGGATATCCTGACGGACTGGCCGGGAGCAAGATCTCTCTGGAAGCCCGGATCATTGCCGTGGCAGATGCCATCGAAGCGATGACCGCCGACCGCCCCTACCGCAGGGCGCTGTCCCTGGAACAGGTGATCGGGGAGCTTCAGAAGCATTCAGGGACCCAGTTCGATCCCATGGCGGTCCGGGCGGCCGTGACAATGCTCCAGGGAGTGATCGCAGCCCAATCCATCCATGCGTCCTTTCCGGACGCGGGGAAAACGACCTCTGCATCGGTAGCCTCTCAATAATAGGCCTGCATTCCCAGTTCAACCGGGAATGTCACCGATAGGGGCACGACGACAAAAAAAAGCTGTTCGTCCTTTTTGAATTCCTTCTTCCCTGTCTCGGGATCCTTGACTTCATTGAAGTCCCACCAGCGATTCAGGAAGGTGCTGACTTTGATGATACGGTTTTGGTCGATAAAATCCTTGTATGGATCGACGATAATCAGCTCATTCTTGGCCTTGTCGATGTGGGCCAGGACGCTGTAGTGACCGTAATCTTCATCGTCATCATCCATGTCGTCGAACAATCCCTGCCATTCCACGCCCACCGGATACTTGCATTCATCGAGCACATACTGGAGGTCGTCCAGGCTGGCTTTTTCCTTGTACCAGAGCCTGGCGATCGGCACCAGCTGGTGGATAGCTTTCGCCAGCTGATCGACCCGGGTACCGTGCGTCTCGATGGTTTGGGTCGCGCCGGCTGCCTCCGTGATCTCCTGCTGGCTGACGCTCACGCCAATATTTTCAAGCAGCATCTGGATCACGGCCGGGCCGCAGTGATTTTCAGTGATCTGTTGAATCCAGCGCAGGCGGCTAAATTTCTTTGGGTCGGATGGGGGATTTTGCATGCTTACTCAACAGGCTGGCGATGATATCCGGGAACTCAATTCCATACTGCCCCATAACCTGGGTCATCGGCTGGTCGCCGGGTCCCAGCGCAGTGTTGGGGTTGCAGTCGATAAAATAGGGGGTCCCATCGCTCTTATCGACACGGATATCAAACTTGGCATAATCGGTCAGGCGCAGGATGTCGAAGGCTTTCGCGCTCAAGTCGGCGATCTTTTTCTCGGCCTCTTCTTCGACAGGCTGGTACCTGGCGGCGTTCGGGATGTCATAACTTTCGATGCTGGTGAAGCCATACTTCCCATCCGGTTTCAGGCGAAATTTTTTCTCTGCCATGAAGACGTGGCGTGTCTTGCCATCGTCGAATACAACGGCGGTGATCTCGGGCCCGTCGATGAACTTTTCGACAAGCACGGGAAGCTTATAGTCGTTTTGCAGCTCCTCCACTTGTTTCATGATCTGATTGGCCGTTTCCTTGACCGCGTTGTTATTGATCCCCATGCTTCCGCCGCTTTCGTTGAGCTTGGCGATGTAGGGAGGATCAAAAGGCGGCGGTGTATTCGAGCGCAGGTCCTTGATGAACTTGTAGATGGGAGTCGGGATCTGGTTGTAATCGAGCAGCTCCTTGAACAGGTGGCGGTTGCTGCCGATCACCATGCCGGTGATACCGCAGCCGGTGTAGGGAATGTTGGCATATTCCAGAAAGGCGGGGATCGTGCTGGCCAGCTTATCCTTGCCGCGCACCGTGTCGATCAGGTTAACGATCACATCCGGCCGGTCGATGAGTAAATTGGTCAGGAGGTACTGGTCTCCTGGATAGCCTTTGACTTCCAGGCCCAGTTTTTTGATCTCGTCCATCACTTGCTGGGCGCGGTCTTCAACTTCCTTTTCGGCAATATAGGCGTCTTCGGTGGGGAAGTTTTCCCGGTCCACGTGCGAGAAGGCCACCGCGACCAGTTTTAATTTCTTGAGATATTCCGTATCTACATTCAGTTTTGTTTTTACTGTGGCCATGTCCATTTCCAGGGGTGAAGTTGGCAGGGTTGTGTAGGCGAATCCCTGCTGCGCTGATTAACGTGTGAGCATGGGGAGAGTTACGTAGTCGAAGCGGGCGTGAAAGCCCTTATTCACGGGGCAGGAAAATCAGGACGATCCATCCGGTCATCAGGGTAATCCCGGCGGCGATATTCAATACCGGGACGACGCCAAGCAGCTCTCCGAGTATGCCCGAGATGCCCAGCACACCGAATAGACTGGTCAGTCCGACCGTGGTATTCAAGGCACCTGAAATCCGGCCCAGGTGAGAGTTGGGTACTTTTTGCTGGAAAAGTGTTTCCAGCGCAGCCATGCCCAGCGCGGCAGGAAACCCGGTGATCAGCGTGGTTACGAACAGGACCGGCAGATCCGGAATGTTGTAGCGGGCTATGAGGATCAACCCCAGAATCACTTCCGA
Organism: Anaerolineales bacterium; assembly: GCA_036261375.1. Classification (GTDB taxonomy): domain Bacteria; phylum Chloroflexota; class Anaerolineae; order Anaerolineales; family Villigracilaceae; genus Defluviilinea. The sequence continues at coordinate 2,237 of DATAKV010000521.1, read as the reverse complement.
CCAACCGTACATGCTGACTGTCGAAATCCGCCGGTTGACTCGGGCAGCAAGAAGGCCGCCCAGGATACCCCCTACAGCCTGGACCGTCATCATCCAGCCGAATACATTCACTCCGGCGCCGACGACATCCAGAATATAGGGGACCGATAGCGGGTCGATCATGATCCCTCCAAAGTTCAAAAGAACGACGGAAAGGAAGAGAATGAAAACGACACGATTTTTTCGAACAACGTCAATGCCTTCCAGCCATTCCTTCCAAAACCGTGATCTGCCAGCCGCTTCGGAGTCAGACACCTGGGACTCGACTTTTGTTTCGGAATGACGAATGGTGAGGATTAACAAGCCCGCAGCCACAAATGTAATACTGTCGAAAAGGACCACTCCGGGCAATCCCCACATGGCCAGAAGCGCGCCCCCGATGGGGGGACCGATCAACCGTGCCAGGTTGTTATTCATGGCGTTTAGAGAGTTTGCCGGGAGAAGCTCCTCCTCCCTCACCAGGAGAGGCAGAAGGGCGTTCTCTGCAGGACCAAAGAACATGGCCAGAGTGGTCTGAAGGAAGCTGATCAAATATACGATCCACATCGATATCCCGGATTCGACCAGGAACAAGGGCAGGATCACGAGTCCCTGGGCGATGCTGGTCATGACCATCACGTTCCTCCGGTTCCAGCGGTCCACGTATACGCCAGCGATCGATCCAAAGAGCAGACGGGGCAGCAGCTCAGCGGCGACCATCACTGCGCTGGCGATCGTGGAGCCGGTCTCCTGGTAGACAAAAAAGGGCAGGGCAATCATGAGGACACGGTCTCCCATCAGGGAGATCAATCCGCCGAACCACAGCCGCGCGAAATTCCGCTGGCGAAATAATGTGAGCATTGCCAACCTCTCGAAGGTATAGATTGAAGGAAACAGGAAATTAAATTACAACGGGATGTTCGTGTGAACTTCCAGGGGTTCGAATGTGCTGCCTATCGAAATGACGTGGAGCTCGGCCGAGCCGGTTACACTTTGAATACGTGTAAGGAACGCCTGGGATCCCTGGACTTCGATCTCCTGTTCGGGGAGGATCCGCAGGCGCGGAAACTCGCGCCAGAATCGCTGCGCCTCTGGCAACCCCATGACAAGGCCGGACAAGTTTTTATTCGATACCCAGCCGCAAGCAGGACAGTGAAGGTGGAACTGGTGTGACCCCTGGGTGTATTGGTGGGATTTTGTGGGTCCGGTCCGGTTGACATGAAGGGGATGGCCGCATACCGGACAGGCCGTGTCGTGTGAGCGAAGTGCCTGCCTGTAAAGAGGTGCAAGGGCCGTCAGGAGACGGGTATAGGCCGGCTTATACGTTTTAATCGTCCCCAGCAGGTTCGCATAATAGGGCTGGGACAGGTCCATACCGGCCATGATTTTGTGCGGCTCCGGGTCACACTGCGGACAGCGCAGGGCAAATACCTCGTTCTTCTGGAACCTGCCCAGCAGGCGCGAATGCCCGCAGTTCAGGCACCAGAGATTGGTTTCCTCCCAATTCACTGCCTCCTGCCTGATCAGCCCAAAAGCCAGTGATTCTTCCTTGAGGCGCGTCCGCAGGAGTTTCTGCAGGGTTAATTTCCCGCGCTGCAGGCGGACCGCAACTGTGCCCGGTTTCAAGTTCAATTTTGCTGCAATCTCGTTGTGGGATGATTCCCGGATGTAATGCTCGATCAGCATTTGACCGGTTTCGGCCGGGAGCAGGGAGAGTGCCCGGTCGAGCAGGGTGGCCAGCTCGTGACGGTCCAGCTCTACTTCAAGATCTATCTCATCCGGTACCTGGTCTTCGATCGTTGACTCGGGGGTATCGATCGAGCCAGCCATTCGAGCGCGCTCATGGCGATCTCCGCGCGACCAGTTCAGGCAGATATTCCGGGCGATGGCAGATGTCCAGGGTTTGAGTTTATCGGGGGAGCTTAATTGCTCACGGTTTTTCCAGGCGGCGATCAGGGTCTCCTGGGCCAGGTCCTCGGCGGCCTGCGGGCTGCCGGTAAACCAGGCACACAGGCGAACCAGCCGGGTGTGCTGGCCTGCCAGGGCTGTTTCGAAATCCAATTTTTCTGCGCAATCATTCATCGGTCGATACCTTTATCGGACGCTGTATTCTCTCTACACTCTCTTTATTGCGCGTGAAGGAGATTTCTAACAGATTCTTTTAGAACGTATCTCAAAAATGGTAAACTGCGGTCCAAACCCTTGCTGGGAGCGGACCG
>DATAKV010000509.1:0-3302 GCA_036261375.1 Anaerolineales bacterium | reverse complement strand
CGTGGGCTCCATGGAGGTGGAATTCAACACGATCCCCGAAGGCCTGCAGGCGGAAGTCGAAGCCCTGCACAGGGAGCTGCTTGCCTGGCTGCAAGCCACACTGGAAGAAGGAAGGCTGACCGGTGTCTTCCATTTCAACGGGGAACCGGCCAGTAAGGCAGCTCTTATTTTGTCCAGTTTGCAGGGCGGGCTGCAAATGGCACGCGCGCTGGGGACCCAAAAATTTAGTGCTGTTGTAGAGCAGCTGAAACTAGACCTTGTCGCCTAAATTTTTTTGTCGATAAAACTTACCAGGTAGTAAGTATTATGAATAAGGAGCAAAAATGACAACCGTTCAACCCATGATAAAGACTCAGGAGATCGTGAAGAAGGCCTACTCGGCATTCTTCAGCCCGCCAAAATACGAACTGAAATCCACAGACCGGGAAATTCTCGAGCGCGGGGCGACCTACCGCGTGCCATATCAGGGCGGTGAGCTGGCAGTCACCACCTGGGGCGAGAGCGGACCGGCCGCGCTGCTGATGCATGGCTGGGGCGGCGCCCGCGCCCAGATGACCGGCTTTGTCAAGCCGCTGCTGGAGGCCGGCTACCGCGTGGTCGCCTATGATCAACCCGCCCACGGCGAATCGGACGGCATCCTGACCAATCTGCTCGAGATCGCTCCGACTCTGAACGTGGTCCGGGAAAGGAAAGGAAACTTCGATGCGATCCTTGCCCACTCGTTCGGGACGCTGATCACATCCTATGCGCTGGTCAAACGGGACGTCCCGCCTCCCGCCCGGCTGGTATACTTCGGCGCCTTCAACCGGCTGTTAGATTCCCTGCCGCGCTTCCAGGTCCTAGCCCGTCTCTCGGATGAGATCATGGATGGCTTGCGTAAAATGATGTATGAAAACTTTGGACGCGAGGTGCTGGATGCCATTGTCAATGAAGAGCTGGCTCCCCGGATCGATATCCCGGCCCTGATGTTTCACGACACAGGCGATAATGTCACACCTGTCGACGACAGCCGCGCCATTGCCCGGTCCTGGAGCAGGGCTCGCCTGATCGAGACCTCCGGCCTGGGGCATCGCGGCGCGCTGCAATCGGAGTCGATCCATCAACAGGTGGTCCAGTTTTTGAAGGATGGGACAGTGGGATAAAAAAACCGGGTGGAGGTATTCCTCCACCCGATTGCTTTAACTGCAGGCAGCCCGCTTTCGTCTGAGTGCTTCGCCCAGGTCCATGGGACGCTGGGCTTGCCTGGCCATCACTTCAAACCGATACCGGGAGCGTCCCCGGGCGATCAGCATGCCTCCCACAATAAAGATGATCGCCGATCCCACAACGACGGCCGGCCAGAACGGCGCGGAAGGCAGCCGCGTGGCTGCCTCCGAAGCCCCGGCCGCGACCAGCCCCACATACGACCAGTTCATGAGCTCGTAATGCAGCTCGAGCCAGCGACCATGCGGGAGGCGCAGGAAGGCAGGGATGAATCCGGCGATCAGTGTGAGCAAACTGGCCAGTGCCGAGGCATGGAACGGGCCGAACTCTCCGGTAAGACGGTAAATGAACAGGGCGGAGATGTTCAGCCCCAGCATGTTGAAGAAATAGGCATAGCCCAGCTGCTTGTGCAGGCGAGTCCCCTTGCGAGTGAAGAAGATGCACAACCCAAAGATCAGGGCGGAGATGGCGGTACCGATATGAAATCCAGAGACGAAGTGATAATCCATGAAAGGCTCCTTGGCAGGATGGTTGGCCGATTGTACAGGTTAAAGGCTTCAGCCAACTCCCTCTGCAGGACTATTTTCCAGCGTATCGATCCGGCTATTCCGCGATAGACGGATGTGCTGTGGAATACGTCAGCTCATAGACGAAGCCGTCGGGTGCGCGAAAATGGGTCCAACGGTAGTCTTCCGTCTCCCCGTGGATCGGGCCGATGAACTCGATGCCTTTGGCCTCCATCTCGGCCCGTGCCGCGACGATATCATCCACCAGAAATCCGGCGACCGGGTGCGGCATGAACTCATCTTTGAAGGTCTGTGCATCGAACACTTCGAAAAGATCTCCATCCGGCAGCTGAAAGACGGCCATCCCATTTTCATTTGCGGTTTGCAATAACCCCAGCACATTGCGGCAGAAATCGGTCATCGGTCCAAATTGATTGGTTTGCGTTCCCAGCCAGACGATCCCTTTGATCTTCATAGTCTCTCCTTTTGGCTATGGTAGTTGCCAGAACTCGGAAGCCAGCTCAAATTCATGGAAGATCTCCTGCACTTGTTCGAGCGTCCTGCCGTGGAAATCAGGTGACATTCGATTCCGATACCAGCGCTGCGACAAGTCCCATAACTCCGGGATAGTAAAGACGTGGCCACGCTGTACCTGCTGTGAAACAAGCCATTCGCTCAACGTATCTTCCGACCGGAAGAACAGCATGTTGGCTCAGGTAAAAGCCAGGTCGTTGTACCAGTCGCGGAAGGGGATCAGGAAATGCACCAGGGCATCCGATCCGCTGACCTGACCGTTTGTTACCTGCAGGCGGATCATCTCACCGCTTTGGGCACACCGGGCTTCTACTTTTGCGTCCGAATGGAGCGCGGCAGGGATGCCCAGCGAGTCCCAGGCACAGTTGGCGAAGTAGGTTTTGTTGTTTGCATGGACGAAGAATGGAGTCTCGACTGCGGAGAAGGGATTTGCCATCAGAATATCATGTGTGCCAGGTTTGAGGAAGAACGCGTGACGCTTGTGAAGCTCCTCGTAGGTTGTGGCGGCCTGCTCGTGAGTCAGGCCGAAGCGGTTGGCGGTCTCTTCCAGCCCAGGCGGCCGGGTTGTCTCCCCAATATGCTGGTAGACGAAGGCACGGATTCCCCAGAGTGTGTCTTCGTCCGGCTTCATTTTTCCCGTTCTCCCAGGATTTCCCAGCCGCGTTCGAGGGCGGCGGCTTTCAATTGTTCATCGGGATAGACCGCCACAGGATGATCGGCGTGTTCGAGAAGAGGAATATCCTGAAAGGTGTCGCCGTAGGCTACATTGACCCGCTTGACACCCAGGCGGCTCAGCACCTGCTCGATCTTGCGCTCCTGGGCGACCAGCTCACCTGCCACCCGGACGCGGTTGTCCTCATATTCGACCGGCGTGCCGATCATCTCTACACCGATACGCCGGGCGAACGGCTCGATGAGCGGCTCGATGACACTGCTGGCAATAAAAACCTGAGCCCCTTTCGATTTATGATCTGCCAGGCGGGTAATTACATTTTCGCGGCGCTTCTTCCATAGATTGTGCTCCACTACCCAATCACCGATACGCTTCATTTTTGCGGG
>DATAKV010000482.1:0-5370 GCA_036261375.1 Anaerolineales bacterium | reverse complement strand
CACCGTCCACTTTGTCGGTCAACAATGACAGGAGGCCGTCCACGCCCTTGACGCGCCTGAATAACTCATCCTGGCTCGGCGGCAGGTCCCCTGACCACAAGTCCACCTCACAAAACTCCCGGATCAGCTCCAGTCCTTTTTTGGGGATCCTTCTGGTTACAAATACACTTGGCTTCGACATCGGTGCTCCGACTTCGTGTTTCTGATATGATAACAGAGATGGACGAGACCCGCTTCGCCACGCACAGCCTGCAGGAGCCGCGCCTGCTGCGGATCCTTGCCGCGGCGCTCGAAGCCGTGGACCCCTATCGCGCGGTCCAGAGAAATCTTCCGGAAGTAAAGGGACGCGTCTTTGGCCTGGGGATTGGGAAGGCTGCCATCCCGATGATGGACGCGCTCGCCGGGCGGATTCCTCTCTCTGGTGGACTCGCCGTCACGAAATACGCCTCGGGGCTCAGCCGGACCTCTTATACCGTTTTGGAAGGCGGACATCCCGTCCCCGATGCACGCTCGCTGCGAGCCGGGCAACGCGTGCTGGAATTTGTTGCCTCTCTGGGAGAAAAGGATACGCTCGTCTGTCTGATCTCCGGAGGCGGCTCCGCCCTGGTGACCGCGCCCTACGTTCCATTGGAAGACCTGCAAGAGCTGACATCCATGCTGCTGGCCTCCGGCGCCCGCATCGACGAGATCAACACGCTGCGACGTGAGCTCGACCGCATCAAAGGCGGGGGATTGGCGCAGGCGACGAAGGCTACGGTGATCAGCCTAATCCTGTCGGATGTGATCGGTAATCCACTGGAAGCGATTGCATCAGGTCCCACGGTTCAGAATCCAACCACCAGAGAAGATGCACTACAGGTTTTGGATACCTATTTCGGAGGTCGAACCAGGGAAACCTCACGAAACAGGGATGCTTCAAACTCCGTGACTCAATGGCTCCGTGGATTAAAGGAAGTCGATCCACGAAAAAACCGGGATGATTTCAAAACGGTACGAAATATCATCATCGGCGATAACAGACTGTCTTCGATTGCGGCAAAGGAACAGGCGGAAAAGGAAGGCATTCACTCCGAAGTCCTGATGAACGATTTGCAGGGTGAAGCGCGTGCGCAGGGAGTGATGCTGGCCCAACGGTTACGGGAAGAATTGGCAAAGAGATCCCGTCCGTTTTGCCTAATCGCCGGAGGCGAAACAACGGTCACCATCCAGGGCAATGGCAAGGGCGGCAGGAACCAGGAGCTGGCCCTGGCGGCCGTCCCTGAGCTGGCCGGTCTGCAAAATGCGATGCTCATCTCCCTGGCAACGGACGGCGATGATGGCCCCACCGATGCGGCCGGTGCGGTGGTGACGGGGAAAACTGCCCAAAGGGCCGCGACGCTTGGGCTGGACGCGGCCGGCCGCTTGTCCAGAAATGACGCGTACCCGTTCTTCGAGGCGCTGGGTGACCTGATCCGATCCGGTCCAACGGGCACAAATGTCAATGACCTAGTTTTTTTGTGCGGTTTGTAACAAGCTCATTGACAAAGCCTGCATTCGTCTTATAATTGATTTGTTCGACAAGTGACTGCCAGTGTATTATGCCGATATTCACGCTGGTTCCTATTGTCGAAAACGCTCCCTTTATGTTCTCCAATCGAAAGAGTCAGGGCCCTCCCGATCCGGACCCTGATTACCTACGTCCATGCACATCACGTTTCTTCGACGAAACATTCCCGCTTTGATGAACGGATTGTTTCGTTTTTTCGTTTCATTCTGACCGTTAGGTAAAGGAGGTGATGCCTGGTTTCTAAAAACACAGAATTGGTATTCAGAGGATATCCAAACATAACAAGGAGAAGAAAAGATGTCTAAAAAAATGTGGTACAGCCTGATGACTGTATTGATGGTCACGATGTTGTTTCTTTCAGCGTGCGGTCCTGCCGCCACGGAAGCACCGGTTGCTACCGAGCCTGAAATGACAGAAGCTCCGATGACAGAAGCACCCACCGAGGAAGCAACGGAAGCTGCGACGGAAGCGGCCACCGAAGTAGCTACAGAAGCAGCTGCAACGGAAGGTCAGGTGGAAGTGTTCTCGTGGTGGACGGGCGGTGGTGAAGCGGCCGGTCTGGAAGCCATGATCGAGGTCTTTGCCCAGCAGTATCCCGGTGTGGAGTTCGTTAACGCCGCAGTCGCTGGCGGTGCCGGGACGAATGCCCGCGCCGTCCTGGCTACTCGTCTGCAGTCCGGCGATCCCCCGGATAGCTGGCAGGGCCATGCCGGTCAAGAGCTGATCGGCACGTATGTGGCAGGCAGCCAGATCGAGCCTTTGAATGACTTGTATGAAGAAGAAGGCTGGCTCGACGTCATGCCTGAGACTCTCATCCCGCTGATCTCACAGGATGGCAACATCTATTCGGTCCCGGTCAACATCCACCGCGCCAACGTGCTGTGGTACAACCCGACTGTTTTGGCCGACGCGGGTGTTACTGCTCCTCCGACAACCTGGGAAGAGCTCTTCTCAGCCTGCGATGCGATCATGGCAGCCGATAGGACCTGTCTGGCTCTCGGCGAACAGTGGACCCAGATGCACCTGCTTGAAACCGTTCTGCTGGGCTCGCTCGGCGCCGAAGCGTACAACGGTCTGTGGGATGGAACGACCGACTGGGGCAGCCCCGAAGTTACTGCCGCTTTGGAAACCTTTAACACGGCCTATACCTATGTCAACAGCGATTACACGTCGCTCACCTGGCAGGATGCCTCCCAGCTTGTCGTCAATGGCGATGCTGCTTTCAACGTGATGGGCGACTGGGCGGAAGGCTACTTCCGTGAGCTTGGAAAGGTTCCCAACACCGATTACGGCTGGGCTCCCACGCCTGGCAGCGATGGCGTCTTCCAGTTCCTGTCCGATTCCTTCGTTCTGGCAGTTGGCGCTCCCGACTCGGAAGCCGCGACGGCCTGGCTGAAGGTTGCCGGTTCCAAGGAAGGCCAGGAAGCGTTCAACCCGGTCAAGGGCTCGATCTGCGCCCGCACCGACTGTGACGAGTCCCTGTTCGGTGAATATCTTCAGTCCGCCATGGACGACTGGTCGACCGATACCGTAGTCGGTTCACTGACCCACGGTGTGGTGGCCAATGACTCCTGGAAGACTGAGATCGACACGGCCCTTGGCCTGTTCGTCGCCGATAAGAACGTGGAGAACTTCCAGTCCGCGCTGGTGGCGGCCTGCCAGACTTCCGGTCCCTGCCAGTAAACTCTGATAGTAGAATCGTTGAGGCTCCGTGCTCCCCGTGCGGAGCCTCAACATTATTAACTGCCCGGTTCGTTTTCCATTACAATACACTTCTACCTTTTGTGTTCCATAATAGATGTGATGGTACGTCGATCCCAAAGAGGTCCCCATGTTCAGAGATAAAGACCGCTATCTTTCTATCCTTCTCATCTCCCCATCCATCATCGCAGTATTGATCTTCATCTATGGATTTATCGCCTGGTCTGTGCGTGTCTCTCTGAGCAAATGGAAAGGGCTGACGCCGGATTACACGTGGAACGGGATTAAAAATTATCTGGATCTCTTTGTGGATCCCCGTTTTGCCGTTGATATCCGCAATACGTTGATCTTCACTGTAGTATTTGTTGCAGGAAGTCTCATTCTGGGGTTCCTGCTGGCAGTCATGCTTGATCAGGGGTTGAGGGGTGAGGGGTTCTTTCGCAGCCTTTTTCTCTTTCCCATGGCGATCTCCTATATCGTGACAGGTGTGGTCTGGCGCTGGTTGATGAACCCGGCCATGGGGTCACGCATGAGCGGGTTTAACCTGCTGTTCACGAATCTAGGCCTGGATTCCTGGGTGAACGCCTGGCACACTACGCCCAGATGGGGCATGGCAGCGATCGCTCTGGCGGCGATCTGGCAAATGTCGGGATACACCATGGCTCTGTACCTGGCCGGTCTGCGTGCCATCCCGCAGGAGTTGAAGGAGGCGGCCCGCATCGACGGCGCCAGCGAATTTCAGATCTACCGCCGCATCATGGTTCCTCTTTTGGCGCCTGTTACACTTTCGGCATTGATCATTCTTGGTCATATGTCGCTCAAAGTGTTCGATCTCATTGTCGCCATTGCAGGCAAGCAGCTGGCACTGGATGTGCCGGCTATCTATATGTGGCAGGCCACCTTCGACGGGCTGTTTTACGCACGCGGTGCGGCCATCGGCATCCTGTTGTTGATCAGTGTGGCGGTGTTGATCATTCCTTACATCCGCTACACGTTGCGGACGGAGGCGCAATCATGAGCAGACTCCGTCTCTCCAAGTACTGGCTGTACATTCCCCTGGTCATCATGGCGATCTTCTATTTGCTCCCCATGTACGTTATGCTGATCACCGGGTTCAAAAGTTTTGACGAGATCGACCTCAAAACGATGTGGGACCTTCCACGCGGCATTGCCTTCGATAACTACATTGAAGCGTTTTCAAAGCTGGCACCTGCACTGGGGAATAGTTTTATGATGGTGATCCCGTCTGCCCTGCTTTCGTCCATGCTGGGATCGCTGAACGGCTTTATCCTGGCCAAATGGAAATTCCGCGGCGCCGATGTTATCTTTCCGATCATCCTGTTCGGGATGTTCATCCCGTACCAAAGCATCCTGATCCCCCTCGTCCAGTTTATGAACGCGATCGGAATTACAGGGCTGCCGGGATTGTCGCTGGCTCATATCATCTATGGTATTCCCATTACCACCCTGACCTTCCGGAACTATTATGCGAGCCTGCCTCAGGAGCTGCTGGAAGCCGCCAAAATAGACGGTGCAGACATGCTGGGCATCTACCGTCATATCCTGCTGCCGCTCTCCCTGCCCAGCTTTGTCGTGGTCCTGATCTGGCAGTTTACTTCTGCCTGGAATGACTTCCTCTTTGCAGTCGTGCTGACCGGAAATCAGGACTGGCCGATCACAGTGGCGCTGAATAACATGGCAGGCAGCCAGATCATTGCCTGGAATGTCCAGATGGCCGGTTCCCTTCTGGCCGCATTGCCGACACTGCTGGTTTATATTTTCCTTGGCCGCTACTTCCTGCGCGGTCTGCTGGCAGGTTCCCTAAAGGGATAAGTAGAATAAAAGGAGAGCACAGGAACTAAATTCCTGCGCTCTCCTTTTATTGGCATCCACCTTCGCTCTCGCAAACCGGCTGCTGGAGAGGGCAGGCCAGGGGAGATAACGGAGAACGGGTGTACACCGCGTTCGAACTATCCAGCAGGATCACGACCAGGGCATCCATATGTTCCTGTTCACGGCAGCCAATCACCAGTACATCCTCGGCATGGGGGAAGTAAGCCGGGACGCCGCCGGGCAGGACAATGGCATCGGAACCCTTCGGCCCAGCCAGCACGAACCCCGTT
>DATAKV010000480.1:0-8237 GCA_036261375.1 Anaerolineales bacterium | reverse complement strand
GTCCGCAGATGTTTGCGGCAGATCCGTGAAACCAAACGGCAGGGGCTCTTCTCTCTGGCGGGCGTCGCTGACCTGAAGATCGATAAATGCACCGCAGGCAATATTGGCTTTATGCTGGGTCCGCGCTTGAACGCCTCCGGCAGGCTCGAATCGGCGCTGGCCTCCTTTGAGCTTTTGACCACCACCGACATCATGCGCGCCGGACAGCTCGCCCAGCAGCTCGACGTGCAGAACTATCAGCGCCAGGGGCTGACCCGCTCCACCCAGGAACAGGCGGAGCAGATCGCCCTGAGTGAAGACCCGGACACCTTCCTGCTCTTTGCTGCCCATGAAAGCTTCAATCCGGGAGTCGTTGGCCTGGCGGCCTCGCGGCTGACAGAGCTATATTACCGTCCCTCCGTGGTCGCATCCAAAGGTCCGGAGGAGACACGCGGCTCCTGCCGCTCCATCCCCGAATTCCACATCACCGATGCGCTCGACCTGTGTAAGGACCTGCTCGTCCGTCATGGAGGCCATGCCGCCGCAGCGGGTTTCACGGTCCGTAACGAGAACCTGGCCGAGTTCGTGGCGCGCCTCAAAGAGATCGCCCGCGACCAGCTCGAAGGCAAGGACCTGCGCCATTCCCTCTCGGCGGATTTGGAAGTCTCCCTGCCTCAATTGAGTTTTGAAGTAATCAACCACCTGGAATATCTGGAACCCACCGGCTATGGCAATCCGAGCGCGGCGTTTGTCTCGCGGGATGTTCGCGTCAAGAGTTTCCGCACAGTTGGCTCGGAGGGCAAGCACCTCAAAGTGACCCTGGACGATGAATGCGGCGGGGTCATGGACTGCATCGGCTTCCGTATGGGAGCTCTGCATAGTTCACTACCGCCGCGCGTCGATATTCTGTATCACCTCGAAGTGAACGAATACAATGGGCGCAAGTCGCTGCAACTGAATTTGAAGGACGTCAAGCCGGCCGGCACCCCGGATTGAGTTTGCAACCTGGCTCCTGATGGCTCGTATAAGGAAGTGACCAAACTTGTAATTTGCACTTCAGGAGAAACTAAAATGCAGCAAAAACCTACTCTTATCAACGTCATTGCCTGGTCGACACTCGCCAGCGGCATCATCAATATTCTGTGGGGCATCGGTCTCTCAGCGACCGTGGTGCTGAGCACCATCGGCTTTGGGTTGATCTGCACGCCGATCACGATCCTGCCCACCGTTCTGGGCATCTTCGAGATCCTCTACGCGGCAAAACTGCTCAGCAACCCGCCTCAACCGGTACGCCCGTCCCAGACGATCGCCATTCTCGAAATCGTGTGTCTTTTAGCCGGCAACCTCTTTTCGATGGTAGTGGGCATCCTCTCGCTCGTTTTCTATAACGACCAGATCGTCAAGGATTACTTTGCCCGTCTGAACGGGTCGCTGTCTCCCGCACCGGCTGTCGTTACACCTGTTGCACCGGTCACGCCCGTTCCGCCGGTTGTGCCCGATCCCATTGTGGACCCCGTACCGGCCCCCGATATGGACGATCGTGTGCCACCTGTGGAGCCTCCTCCTTCCAATGAGGATGAGACACCCAGAGGCTGAGACCCGGCGATATATCCTCCCGGACAAGACTTCCGCTGACCACCAGCGGAAGTCTTATTGTTTTACGAGGGTCTGGTCTGGCCTCTTGACGCTCCTTCCTCCCGCCCATACAATGGATTTGATTAACCAGGAAAACCGACATTAAAGAATGAAACTGTGGGAATGGCGAACTGCCAGAAAACTCCTCCCGCTTTTGATAAAGAACTCTCTTGCTAAAGAACCTTTTTGGAAAGCAAACACTAGAGCTTAAAGGCATTCGGTCTCTGCCCTTGTGGCAGAGTATCTATGCCTTGCTGGCTCTCCTGATTGCCTGGTCACTGGTCACTGAAGTCGTTGCCCGTACACCGCTGGGCTATTATGTACCGCCCCCAAGCGTGGGCGCCGATTCCTTTGAGTTTGACACCAAGGTCTATTACCTGGAGCAAAGCATCCGCCAGCGCGGCTCACTGGACTGCCTGATCATTGGCGACTCGATGACCAATAACGGTCCCGAGCCGCGGTTGATCGAGGATGCCTATCGAACAAAGACCGGCTCCTCCATCCATTGCTTCAACTTTGGTCTTCCTGCGATGTTCCTGGATGCAACAGGTCCACTTGCCGAGGCGCTGGTCAACCGGTTTCAGCCCAAGCTTCTGATCGTGATCCTCTCAGCCCGAAACTTCGAGGAAAGCGTCGACTTCCCGATCCGTTATGTGGGATCGTCCAGCTGGTCGCAGCAGAATCTCGGAAATCCATCCCTGCCCGGCTGGGCTGTCAATTCGCTGTACGGCTATCGCTATGGCCTCTCCCTGAAATACTGGTTGACCCCATCGAACCGCGAAAGTTTCTCCGATACCTGGCGCATGATTACACCTGAAGGTTTTTCACCGGCCAATGGATTTGGTGAACAACGCGATCTGGATCCCGAGCCGCCTGAGTTCCAGAGGACATATCCACCGGCGCAGGCGGGATTTGACCGGCTGCTGGAGTTGTCCCGGAAGGGTGTAAGTGTCCTGATCGTAGATGCCCCTATCCGGCCTGATGTCTATTCGGCCTGGGAGACCACTTATTTCCGGCCGTATACCCGATACATGCAGGATACACTTTCTCAACACGGTATTCCCTTCTGGCTGACACACGACCTGTCCGCCCGCGTCCCGGCAGGCGGCTGGTATGACATCCAGCACGTCAACGAGAATGGTGTGCCGCTGTTCAGCACCTGGCTGGGGGAACAACTGGCCCGGGTCTATCCACCGGGATTCTTTCAATGAATCCGATTGAGATCATCTCCCTGGAGTTCCTGGTCCTGACCGTGGTCACAGCTGCTGTCTATTACATCCTGTCCCCGCGTGCCCAGGTAGTCTGGCTGCTGGCCGTTTCCTATTTTTTCTATGCCACCTGGAGCTGGGTCTACGTGGCAGTATTGCTTGCCTTCACGATGCTGAATTTCTTCCTGGCACAGCAGATCGAAAGATCGAAATCAAGTCATTTGCTTTCGATAGGCATTTTCGCAAATGCCGGTTCACTGGTTTTTCTAAAATTTTTGACAGGTCCCTATGGAGGCAATTTCCTGGAGAGAGTAGGTACGAACACACTCACAGGAATTCTTCTGCCCATTGGGTTTTCCTTTTATGTTCTTCAGTTCATTTCCTACTTAACAGATGTCCAGCGCGGGCAGATCGAGGCGGAAAAAGAGTTTGCCCCGTTCGCTCTTTACCTGGCCTATTTCCCAAAGCTGCTCGCCGGTCCCATCGAGCGGGCAAAGAGCTTCCTCCCGCAGCTGAGGCAGGACCGTGTGGTGGACCGGAATTCGATTGAACAGGGGCTGTACCTCATCCTGCTTGGCTTGCTGCGGAAGGTAGTGATCGCGGATCATCTGTCGCGGTTACGGCCGGAGAATATCTTCACCGAACCGGAAAACTTTACCTCCCTGGAACGGGCGGTCTGGCTGCTGGTTTTTGCCTTCATCCTGTATAACGATTTTGCGGGTTATACATCCATTGTGAGAGGCATCAGTTCCCTGCTGGGGATCCAGCTTTCTCCGAACTTCAAACAGCCCTTCCTGGCCCGCTCCTTCAGCGATTTCTGGACGCGCTGGCATATAACATTGTCCGAGTGGCTGCGGGATTACATTTTCTACCCGGTCCGCCGCGGCCTGATGCAGTCGCAGATCAAAGGCTGGGCGGCGCTCCTCCTTCCTCCCATGGTCACCATGCTGGTGAGCGGATACTGGCACGGCGCATCCCTGGCGCTCCTCTTTTGGGGATTTTTACATGGACTGTATCTGGTAGTGGAACAATTTTTACAACAAGCCAAGATGCTCCCCAGGACTGGTTTTAAGGCAGGCCTGTATGGTCTCTTTGTGTTTCTCATGGTGACACTCGCCTGGATACCCTTCAATACGCCCAGTGTCCGCGCCACTTTTCGGTATTTGGAGGGCTTCCTACCGCCCTATTCGGCGGCATTCGACCGATTGTTCCTGCCGGATCTGCTGCTGATCCTTCTCTCGCTCTGGCTGGACTGGCAGGAACAGGCCCATCGTGATCTGTCATTCCCCAGAAAATGGACCCCCGTCCGGCAATCGTGGAGCGTGGCGATTGCGATCCTCCTGCTGGTCCTTTTCAGCGGCACCGGGGATGACCTGTCGCGCTTTGTGTATGAATTTTTCTAGGGCCTGCCTGTCATTCCAACACACTGGAAGCGTGTCATGTGCCTGGGCAACCTGATTTTCCATAATAAGGATGATTTTCCTCTTGACTCTCGTTCCCCTCGCCCATACAATGGAAAGACAATTGAACGGGCAGCAGGGAAGAGCCTCCCTCAGACCTGACAGGTATCTGCGTAAGACTCATCGATCAAGAAATTCTTTCCACGCAGAGATCAAAAAGGTGCAACTGGCACCATGTGACCTGTCAGGTCTTTAAGAGCGCCGAAGGTGCAAATCTGGCAAGGCGAAACCAGATGAAACTCTCAGGCAAAAGGACCCTGCCACCGGCCAAACTCTGGAAAGCTCGCCTTCTCACAGTCCGTGGTATGCTAGATCGGGCTGGAGAAGCGACACCGACGGTGTAAATTTAGTTCGATAGTTGGGTAGTTGAAAGCTACAGCACTAGAAGACTAAACCAATCTCTCAGGTCACATTACAGAGGCGCACAATTGATTTCGTGCGCCTTTTTGATTCGCCACTAAACCCTGTGGAGTCGGCC
Source organism: Anaerolineales bacterium (assembly GCA_036261375.1). GTDB lineage: Bacteria > Chloroflexota > Anaerolineae > Anaerolineales > Villigracilaceae > Defluviilinea. The sequence continues at coordinate 3,477 of DATAKV010000480.1, read as the reverse complement.
AGCCTGCAACTTCCAATGGCAAGCCGTTGGACTCCAAAACATCCAAAGGAGACAAACAACATGAACGCTCCCGCAAACCTGAAATACACCAAATCCGACGAATGGTTCGATCCCGAATCCGGCAGGGCAGGGATCAGCGACTATGCACAGTCCCAGCTTTCCGATATCGTATTCGTCGAGCTGCTCGTCGAAGAAGGGGATACCCTCGAGGCCGGCAAGCCGATCGCCTCGGTGGAATCCGTGAAGGCTTCAGCGGAGATCTACTCACCCGCCAGCGGCAAGGTCGTAGCAGTCAACAAGGGACTCTCCGACAAGCCCGAAACGATCAACAGCGATCCCTACGGCGAGGCTTGGATGATCCAGCTCGAAGGCAGTTCCGCCGTTGAGGCCATGGACGCTGCCGCGTATGAGAAGTATTGTGAAGAGAGAAGCCAATAGTATTCAGCGATCAGCAAAATACTGCTGATCGCTGACAGCTACGGAGTTCCTATGACCTATATCCCCATCTCCCCCAAGGAACGGGATGCGATGCTGCAGACCATCGGCGTCAAGACGCTGGATGATCTGTTCGAGGATATTCCCGAAAAGTATCGTTTCCCCAATCTGAACCTGCCTCCCGCCCTGACCGAAATGGAAGCGATGGACGAGCTTTCAGGCCTCGCCCAGGTCAACGAAAATGTCCGCCAGGACCTGGTGTCCTTCCTCGGTGCGGGCATGTACAACCACTACATCCCGTCCGTCGTGGACCACATCCTGCGCCGCGGCGAGTTCTATACGGCCTATACCCCCTACCAGCCGGAGATTTCCCAGGGCACGCTGCAGGCCATCTTCGAATACCAGTCCCTGATGTCCGTGCTGACCGGCATGGATGTGTCGAATGCCTCCCACTACGACGGCGCGACCGCCACTGCCGAAGCCGTCAACCTGGCCTATGCCCAGTTCCGCGGCAAACGAAAGAAGGTGGTCGTCTCCCCCACTGTCCATCCGCAGTACCGCGCGGTTCTCCGAACGTATACGCAGGGCATGGAACTGGAAGTTGCAGGCGATGATCCGGACACGGATCTCAACTCAAATCCCAACGACCTGGCTGCTCTTGTGGATGACAACACATCGCTCCTGATCGTCCAGTACCCCGATTTCTTCGGTCGCGTCTACGATTACACAAAGCTCATCGACGCCGCCCACGCCAGCGGAGCGCTGGTCTGTGTGGTCGCCAATCCCACGGCCCTGGCAATTTTCAAGACGCCCGGCTCGATGGGGGCCGACATCGTCGTCGGTGACGGCCAGCCGCTGGGCATCCCCATGTGGTACGGTGGCCCGAGCGTCGGCTTTTTCACAACCCGCAAGAATTTCGTCCACAAGATGGCGGGACGCCTGGTCGGCGAAACGGTCGACAACCGCGGCCAGCGCGCCTACGTCCTGACCCTGACAGCCCGCGAACAGCACATCAAACGTGAGCGTGCCACGTCCAATATCTGCACCAACCAGGGCCTGATCGCCCTCGGGACGGCGGTCTACCTTTCTCTGCTCGGCAAGAAGGGACTGCGCCAGGTGGCCGAGCTGTGCTACCAGAAGGCCCACTACGCCGCAGCCCAGCTCAGCAAGATCGATGGCATGGGTCTATGCTTCACCGAGCCGTTCTTCCACGAGTTTGCGCTGTGTGTCAACCGGCCCGTGGAGGAAGTGAATGAGCATTTACTCGAGCACGGTATTCTCGGCGGCTATGACCTTGGGCAGGACTATCCGGCTCTCAAGGATCACATGCTGATCGCCGTGACCGAGATGAACAGCAAGGAAGAGATCGACATGCTCGTGGAAGCTTTATTGGAGGTGAGCCATGATTGAATCCCCTGAAAAGGTCGCTGCTGCAAAAGTTGTCGAGCCGACCCTGTTTGACCTATCCTCCCCGGGTCGCACCGGCGTGACGATGCCCGCCTCGGATGTTCCCGAAACGGCCCTGCCCCCTGCCGATCTCCTGCGCACTGACCTGCCCCTGCCCGAGCTGGCCGAAGTGGACGTGGTCCGGCACTATATGCATCTGAGCAGGTTCAACTACAGCGTGGACAGCGGCTTTTATCCGCTCGGGTCGTGCACGATGAAGTACAACCCGAAGATCAACGAAGATACCTGCCGCCTGCCGGGCTTTTTATACACCCACCCCCTGCAGCCGATCGAGACCGTCCAGGGCAACCTGGCGTTGATGTACCAGCTGCAGGAATGGCTGAAGGAAATTGCCGGGTTTGCCGCGGTGACGCTCCAGCCTGCGGCCGGCGCGCACGGCGAATTCACCGGTGTGCTGATGATGCGCGCCTACCACAAGTCGCGCGGCGATGACCAGCGCAAAAAGATGCTCATCCCGGACGCCGCCCATGGCACAAACCCCGCCTCGGTCGGCATGATGGGCATGACCGTCGTCACCATCCCCTCGGATGAGCGCGGCAACGTGGATTTGAAGGCCCTCGAAGCAGCCTGTGACGATACCGTGGTCGGCATGATGCTGACCAACCCGAACACGCTTGGCCTCTTCGACGAAAATATCGAGAAAGTGATCGAGCTGGTCCATGGCTGCGGCGGCCTGATGTACGGCGACGGCGCCAACCTGAATGCCCTGCTCGGCATCGTCCGTCCCGGCGATGTGGGCTTCGACCTCATGCATTTCAACCTGCATAAGACCTTTGCCGTCCCGCACGGCGGTGGTGGACCGGGTGTGGGCCCTGTCGGGGTCGCCGCGCATTTAGTGGACTTCCTGCCCGAGCCGCTGGTCGGCATCGTGGAGGAAGGCGATGATGAAACGCCTCCGCTGTACGGTTTCGTCAAGCCTGAGAAATCCATCGGCCGGATGAAGGCCTTCAACGGTCACTTCGGCGGCGGCTTCGTCCGCTCCTTTACCTACATCGCCATGCACGGGCCGGATGGGCTCAAGGATATTTCGCAGTACGCGGTGTTGAATGCCAACTATTTGCAGGCACGCCTGCGCGATACCTACCACATCCCCTTTGACCGGATCTGCATGCACGAGTTCGTGGCCGAGGGACGCTTTAAGGGCAGCGATGTGCGCGCCCTCGATATCGCCAAGCGCCTGATGGATTACAACTTCCACCCGCCCACGAATTACTTCCCGCTGATCGTCCACGAAGCACTGATGATCGAGCCGACCGAAACCGAGAACAAGGACACCCTGGATGCCTTCGCCGAGGCACTGATCAAGATCGCCGAAGAAGCCAGGACCCAGCCTGAGCTGCTCCACAACGCCCCCAGCACCACGCAGTTCGGCCGCATGGACGAGGTCAAGGCGGCAAGAGAATTGGTCCTGTGCTGCTGGCTGCCGGAAGATTATCTGAAGGAAGTGTCGGCAGAATAGATTGTAGTCAGTGATCAGAGTTCAGTAATCAGAAAAGCCTCGGAGTTCTTCCCCTCTGAGGCTTTTCTGTATATTCTGGGGATTACAATGAGTTGCTTTATTTGAGGGCAAGGTAC
>DATAKV010000470.1:0-4987 GCA_036261375.1 Anaerolineales bacterium | reverse complement strand
AGGTCCTGGCCTGTGGCGTGACGGTATTGGCGCACGAAGAGCACGTTTCCCTGATCATCCACCGGTACAAGTACAACCGAGCCGCCATGCTCAATGATCTCGTATTTTGTCTCGCGACCATCCGGGGTTTTGAGTGTGTCCCTGCGTACTTTGAAGGCACGTCCCTGCAGGAGGATTTCGGAGCTGATGAATTCAAATGGCATATTGTTTTCCTCTGATTGGTGTAGCAGGCATTATAAGACAAAAGCCCAGGCCTATGCCTGGGCTTGTAACGAAACAAGGATAGTTATGGGATGCTTATCGATTGCCCGGCGGTTAATGTTGCGTCCACCGATAAACCGTTTGCTGCAGCGATATCCTCCGGCCGCACATCGCCGTAGATGCAGGCTACGCTGTACAGCGTTTCGCCGGTGGACCTGACGCTGTAAGTGGCGGGGTGGTTGCTCAACATGCGATTTCCCGGGAAAGTGCCGGTCTGCGGGATGGTCAGGACTTTGCCAGGTAATAACAGCTGGCCGTCGCTGAGCCCGTTGGCCGAGAGCAGCTGATCGGGATCGACATTGAAGCGGCGGGCAATACAATAGGGGAACTCACCTGCGCGCAGGGTCCATGTGGGTGGACGGGTGCCCGGAACGGAAGTGGCTGCCGGCAGACCTGTCGATTGTGCCTGGCCTGTGGAAACTGCCAGGGTAGCGGAGGGTGTCGTCACCGCGCCAGTGGGCAGCTGAATGATCGATGTGGGGGTGATGGTCGCATCTCCACCGGGAAGCAGGGTGGTATTTGCACCGGGAGTGGCTGTGAAAATACCAGCAACAGGAGTGCCACTTTGAATGGCGAGTGCAGTCCCGGTCGCAAAGTTCTCCAGGTCGGCCATGTTGGTTGCCTGTCCCAGGGGGGTTCCAAATAGACTGTTGGGATTAATGGGGGTGTTGGTCGCAACGGGTGCTTCTGAAAATGGCTGGTTACATCCAGTTGCAATGATCGCAACCAGGACAAGCAAGGATGCAACCAGTGCGCGGCGTTTCATACTGGCCATGGCAATCTCCTCAATCTCGAACAAAAGTTTCAATGATGGTAGCACATCATATTTAACGCGTCAAGTTATGGGATGGGATATTTGAGGGATACCTATCCACAGCGGAAATCGTCCAGGATTTTTTCCAGTTGAGGCATATTTTTGGCGTCCAGGTGTATGGTGGATTGCACGCGTTGCCAAACCTGGCACAGACCCCTGCGAGTCCGTTGCTCTGTTTCATAGATTCTTTGGGAAAGATCTATTGCAGAGTCGATCTCTCCCGTCATGGCCTGGGCTTCGATAAAGACCAGCCATTCGAATGGATCCCCGGCTTCATACCCTTGCGATCTCGCTTCATCAAGGTAACGGTTCACTATGGCCCAATCCTGTTTCTGGCGGGCCAGCTCGGCCTTGGTGTAGTAATAACACCAGTCGTGTTCTGGCTCGGAGAGAAACGGCAGGCCGGGTGTGTCCTGTGAGTCGACAACGATGAGATCCGGCTGTGAGAGGGGAATTGCCCTGCGCAGTTCCTCAGACAGCCCTCCATACGTGACCTCATCATTCCATTGCGAGCCCAGCACACGCAGACAGCCAGTTTGCGGCATGTGGATTACGATCGCTTGTGAGGTGGAGCCTTCAAAATGGACAGTGCGCACGTAGGCTTCCACTTCCACCCCGGGATCCAGCGATGGAAGTGAACCTCCAAGACGATTTGAGGTATAGACCAACGCGTACGGCAGGTTCGAGCGGGTGAAGTCCGGTGCATAGATCCAGTTGAGAGCTGCCGTCAGCGAACGATCCACTTCATAGTCGACCGGGATCTCATCGGTTAGTAACAGCGTGCCGGGCTGCATGGCCGGGATGCGCCAGGCCAGCTGCCAGTAAAAGTCCTGCTGCTTTAGCCAATCCCTGCGAAAGATGTTTGCATTGAAGAACTGCTGTCCGATTGCCAGGGAGATCAGACCGGCAAACAGGATGGATTTGGCTCGATCGTTTTTTAGAATCAGATCCACCAGGCCGGTGACGAAGAGACTTCCGCCGATCATCATGGAGATCATGAAACGGTCATTGCTGGATTGGAGGGTGAGAGGCAGGTCCGCTGCGAAGGATGGCAGGCGACCCAGCAGGATGCCGGCAATACCGATCCCCATCGCAGGGAGAGCAAAGCTCTGGCTGTTACCATTGACCAGAGAAAACTTTTTAAGGTAGAAGACGAGGAAAGCAAATGAAGCTGCGATCAACAGGAGGGTCAGCAGGGAGGAAGGAGTAGTAAGTGTATCAGAGACCAGCAGCAGGATCTGCGTCCAGCTGTAGAAGCCGGCCTTCCACAGGGCATCTGCGGCGGTACGAACAACCTGCAGAAAGGTTAGCGGCTCACGGACCACTTCGACCTCGTAGGAGGTGTACGAGCCTATTGTATAAAAATAGGCCAGCCAGGCTCCATTGATCGCCCAGATGAGCAAATAGGGCGTCCAGAGTTTCAGGGATCTGCGCAACCTCTCGCGGAATTCTCCTGTGCTTTCCGAAACGATCACCCAGATGAACAGAAACCGCAGCGGCTCCTGGGTCACAAAGTATTCCGTAGGAAATACCCCCGGCACCAGAAAGAGCAATGCAAGGATCGTGCTGGATCTAAAGGAAGGTGGATTGCGCAGGGCCCGGGCGGTCAACCCAAAGGAGAGCAGGTAGAACAGGAAGGCGATCCATTCCTGGTTGATATGGGTATACGCCACCCAGTGTTGGCTGTATCCCGGGAATAAAAGGAACAGGAAGGCGGCCGCCAGGGCCGCAAGCCTGTGCTGCGGCCAAACCTGACGGAATATGAACCAGGCCAGCCAGCCTGAGAGAAAGCGGATCACGAGCATGAACGTCTGCCAGTAGATCGGCTCGGGCGGCAGCAGGCTGGTCGTCACATAAAAAATGGGCGATAAAAACGGGCGGACGTCCGCAAAGGCGGGGAAAAAATCGGCGGGTCCAAGGAATTTGGCGAGAAAGACAAAGGGCCAATCATCCCAGTAAAACCCTGTCTGGGGCAGGAGCAGGCCGTAGGCAAGGATTGTCGTGATGAAAAAAACGAAAGGAATCCCCCGCTCCTTCAGTAGAGGTGACTTCATGTCTGTAATTATAAGAGATTCCGTTTAACCGGGTTTTATTGCAAAAATATTGATCGGCTGCTGTTTCCCCTTGAAGACCACCGGCCCCAGAGACTCTGCTTGAATATCATCCGCCAGGCCATCCCTTGTGAACTGATCGATCAGGATAGGGTGCCGGACGGTCTTGGTATGGTTTTCGATGCGGGCAGCAAGATTGACCGTGTCTCCCACGCAGGTGTAGGTGGCGCGGTGCTGGGTGCCCGTATATCCGGCGATCATTCGTCCGGAGGCGATGCCGATCCCGATCTGGACCTGGGTTTTGTTTCGCAGGGCCTGCTCCCGGTTGAAACCTTCGAGAAGGCCCACCATCTCGATCGCAGCCCGGACCGCATGCTCGCGATGGTTGTCGCGATGGATGGGAGCCCCGAAAACTGCCATAAACCCATCGCCAACCATCTGGTTGACCATGCCGTAATGCCCGACAATGGCATCGAACATCAGAGCAAAGTAATTGTTGAGCAGCTCGATGATCTCAGCCGGGTCCTCGTGTTCCGAATAGCTGGTGTAGGAACGGATATCGGAGAATAAAACAGTAGCGTGAACATACTTGCCCCCCAGAGAAAAGCCGGACCTCAGCAATTCGTCGGCGACTTCCTTCGTGGCGAAGGTCTGGAATAACCTGCGCTGCTCGTCCCGCAGGCGCTTCTTTTCCAGGCTGGCGTTCACCCGGGCTCGCAGCAGCACAGAGTTGATGGGCTTGTTGAGATAATCCTCCGCACCCAGCTCGATGCATTTCACGACACTGTCGATCTCGTCGAGGGAGGAGGTCATGATGATCGGGATGTTCCGAAGGTCTGGGTCCTGCAGGCAGACTTCGAGCACCTGGTAGCCATCCATTTCCGGCATTTCGATATCGAGCAGCACGAGGTCAAAGGAGCCGGCGCGCAGCTTTTCGAGCGCCTGCCGGCCATGTTCGGCTGTCTCAACCGTGTGCCCATCGCCCTCAAGCCCGCGGGCGAGAAGGATGCGATTGACTTTATTATCGTCCACGACCAGCAGGCGGCCGGGTTCATGTCTGGCCATCATGTGCTCATTCCTGCCAGTTCGTTTGAGACCTGTTGAAACGCTTCCTTCAGGATCTCGAGCCGGTTTCCGACATTAAGATTGTTCTCCCGGCCCATCATTTCCAGCTCCTTCGCCAGGATGCCGAGCTCTATGGCGCCAAAGGTGTTGGCATTGGACTTCAGGGAATGGGCATTTCGGCGGAAGACCTCGGCATCCCTGGAGGACAGAGCAGCTTCCATCTGAGAGATCATCGAAGGAGCCTCCTCCAGGAAGGCATCGATCAGTTCGTTGATGAAATCGCCACCGGACATCTGTTTGAGCTCATCGAATGCAGCTTGATCGATCACGGACATGCAGCCTCCATTGCAGTGTTTATCCTTGTCCAGTAGAAGGCTAAATTCGTTTCGCCTTCAGCAGGGCCTGTACCAGCTCATGGACGCGAATGGGCTTGCTGACATAATCGTTCATGCCCGCGGCGAGACAGGCTTCCCGGTCGCCTTCGAGGGCGTTCGCGGTCATGGCAACGATGTGCGGCTGGGAGACATCCGCCAGCTTGCGAATATGGCGGGTGGCGTCCAGGCCGTCCATGTCGGGCATCTGTACGTCCATGAGGATCACATCGTAGGTCTGGCGCTCGATGGATTGAACGGCCTCGATGCCGTTGGAAGCCACATCGGCGCGATAACCCATCTGCTCCAGGAAACGCAGGGCCAGCTTCTGGTTCACAGCGTTATCCTCTGCCAGCAGGATGCGGAGGGGGTGTCGGCGCCCGAGGTCCGCATCGATGGCGGATCTGCCCGACTGGGAGGCGGCT
>DATAKV010000462.1:0-1865 GCA_036261375.1 Anaerolineales bacterium | reverse complement strand
AGAAAGGCCAGAGCCAGGCAACCACGATCGCCACGCCCAAGGGTGTGGTCAAGTGCGCGCTGGTAAACGTGGATGATCAAACGTATCAGCTGCTGGTCCCTGTCAAAAAGGCGGCGCTGGTCGCCACCTGGCTGCGCGATCTTTCAGATGGCTACACCTCCTTCAAGCTGGACGGTGAAAAGGATTACAGCGAGAAGCGTATCCCCGGTCCGTTTGCGGTGGAGCAGGTGCGGCGGGCCGCTGTGCGCAATCCCTGGCCGGGCGCGGGAAAAGCTGTCAATCAAGATAAGCCGTACTTCATCGGTATCGGCTCTGAGGTCCATAAGGAAGGCCTGCCGTCGTTTGAATGGAACGAAGTTGAAAGTGAATTAAAACGTACGGCGCTGTTCGACGTACACAAGTCCAGCGGCGGCCGGATGGTCCCGTTTGCGGGCTGGGAGATGCCGGTCCAGTATTCGGGCATCTACGAGGAGCACCTGACCACGCGCCATGCCGCGGGACTATTCGACGTCTCGCACATGGGTGTGTACGAAGTACGCGGCCGGGATGCGGCCTCCTTCCTCGATTCGATCTGCGGCAACGACGTCGGCGGGCTGGAGCCGGGCGCGTCGCTCTACAGCCACTTCCTGACCCCTGACGCGGACGTGATCGACGACACGCTCGTCTATCGCCGCGGCTTGGACAAGTTCCTGGTGGTGGTCAACGCTTCCAACGATGACAAGGACCGGACCTGGTTCGAGTCGGTCCGGGATGGAAAGGTCTGCATCGACAATGCCCGTCCCTGGGCCCGGACCTACGGTTACGAGGCTGAGATCCGCAACCTGCGCGATCCGCAGGCGGGCGAGGACATGCGCGTCGACATTGCCCTGCAGGGACCGAAGTCCCGCGACATCCTGCTGGCCATGGGCGTAGACAGCGATACCCGCGCCCGCATCATGAAACTGAAGCGGACGGAATTATGCGACGCTAAGGTCGGCAAGTTTGACCTGATCGTCTCGCGCACCGGCTACACCGGCGAGAAGATGGCCTTCGAGCTGTTCGTCCATCCCGAGCGCGCCGCAGACTTCTGGAATGCCGTGATCAAGGCCGGCGAGCCGTTCGGCGTCAAGCCCATCGGCCTGGGCGCCCGCGACTCCCTGCGCACCGAAGCCGGATTGCCGCTCTATGGCCATGAAATGGGACTGGGCTCCGGCAAATTTGGTGAACGGGATCTGGGCGTGGCCGAAGGCGGCTTTGGCTCCTACGTCAAGCCCTACAAGCCGTGGTTCATCGGCCGGGATGCCTACGTGGCCCGCGAGCAGGAGCGCAAGGGTGTAGTCGTGCGCTTCCGCTTTGAAGACCAGCGCGTCCGTATGGCGCACCCGGGCGACCCGGTTGTCAACACCAATGGCGAGCGCATCGGCTGGGTGACCTCCTGTGCCATCGACCTCGACCGCTACCTGACCGGCCAGGCCTACCTGCAAACCGCCTACACCAAACTGGACACGCCGATCGGCATCCACCAGGGCGGCGTCATGGACCGGCCGGCGACGGCGGCGAAAGTGGTGAGCCGGTTCCCGAAGCTGTAGATCAGTAGAGATTGGGACGGCGGATGTGGGACGCCGTCCTATTTTGTTAAAACAGGGGACAGGCACTGTATAATGGCAGTACATGCAGCCGGGACCCGTACCCGAGAAGGAAAAGACGATGACAGACAGACCCCAGCCGGAATCAGAAAAGCAGCAGGAAGACAAGCAAACCCAGCACCGCAAGGATCGGGTACAGCTCGAGAGCGAACAGGTCGAGGAGCAAAACCAGCATCGCAAGGATCGGGTGCAACTCGAGAGCGAACAGGTCGAGGGGCAAAGCCAGCATCGCAAGGACCG
>DATAKV010000441.1:0-4802 GCA_036261375.1 Anaerolineales bacterium | reverse complement strand
CGATGTGTTTGCTACTTCCCTCTTCGGGATTCCCGCGACCCTGCCCCAGTTCAGCGATATCAGCGGGCAGGGGAGCGAGCCTGTCGAAACGGGCGTGGATGCTCCATCCGGCCGCGATGCGCTGGGGGAGCTATATTTCTTCACCGTTCCGCTCAACACCGGACGTGCCGCCTCTCTCGTCCGCATGCCGGGACTGTGTGTCGTGGGCCAGGTGGAGTGTCCGCAGCTGGAGGTGGTGGAGGCGCCCTTCCCGTTCAACTTTACGCTGAATGCTCTCTCCTGGTCCCCGGATGGCAGGTACGCCGCGTTTGCTTATCCTGATAACTCGAACGGCACCCCTCAAAAATTGTGGCTGTTCGATCCGGAGGCGGATACCTGGACCTCGTTGTTCGAGTATGCCTATATCGATCCGCCGTTCTGGTCGCCAGACGGGGAATGGATCGCCTTCCGCGTCCAGGACGGCCTGGGCGGCGAGGACGTGTATGCCGTCCGACGGAATGGAACCGACCTCAAGAACCTCACGGACACGACCAACTTGCCGGGAGAGGGTATTCCCTATGTTATGAGCGGCTGGATCACGGGCAATCTTATTGTCCGTTCCGGAAATCCTGGCAGTGAAGGCACCGTGTACCTGATCCGTGTTGCCGATGGTCGTGTTCAGCCAATGTTCGACACGCTCCTCACTAAGGCGACGATCATCCCCTCGCATGACGGCAGGTGGATCGCCTACGATGATTATGATTACACAAGTTCCAGACATGCCCTTAAAGTAGCCGAGCCCGATGGAGATAATCCGGTAGAACTGGCCAGCTTCACAGGAGGGACGATTTATCCCATCGTCTGGTCTCCTGACAGCCGGCACCTGGCGTTCGCCTACTATACCGAGATCACGCAAAGCACACCGACTGCGGATGTATACGTGATCGACCGCGATGGACGAGGGTTGAAGCAGGTATACCGTGGCACCACGGTCGGTGCGGTGATGTTTTCACCGGATGGGAACGATCTCCTGATTAGCGAGTCGTCTTCCGCCACGGGCAGCCGCCTCTTTGTGGTGGATCTGGATACTCTCGGGCAGCAGCTCCTCCAAAGCCCGGGCCTGACCCTCGACAGCGACTGGTACATGCCCTCCTGGCGTAAGTGAAAACCATTCAACTTACAATTGCAGCCAAAGACATTGTCTTTGGCTCTTTTGTTTGATGGCAAGTTTCCTCCTGCATCGTTATAATGACTTTAACTTTATCGATACTAGGGAGCCTTATTATGAGCAACGATTTGACTGCGCATGATGTTTGGATGAGTGGGGACTCCTATGAGCGCTACGTTGGCCGCTGGAGCCGGATGGTGGCAAAGGAATTCATTCGCTGGCTGGCGGTTCCGAAGGACAGTCTATGGCTGGATGTAGGCTGCGGTACCGGCGCTCTCAGCCAGACGATTCTCGATCTGGCAAACCCCCGAAGAGTGAAAGGCATCGATCGATCGGATGGTTTCGTCAACACCGCCCGCAGCCGCGTGGTTCATCCGGATATCGAATTCGAAACGGGAGATGCCCAGGCCCTGCCGGTTGAGCCGGGGACATTCGATGCAGCCGTTTCCGGTCTGGTATTGAACTTCGTTCCCCAGCCCGGCTTGATGGTCGCGCAAATGGCGCAGGCAGTGCGTACGAATGGAATCGTCGGCTTATATGTCTGGGACTATGCCGGGAAGATGCAGTTCATGCGCCATTTCTGGAACGCGGCAGCGGCCGTCGACCCGGCTGCCTACGACCTCGATGAAGGCAGGCGCTTTCCGTTCTGCCAGCCGGATGCCCTCCGCCAGTTGTTTGAAGGTGCCGGGCTTCAGGTGATGGAGACACGTGCCATCGACATTCACACCGACTTTAAGGACTTCGACGACTTCTGGACACCCTTTTTAGGCGGCCAGGGATCCGCGGCGGGTTATGCCATGTCTCTAAGCGAGGAGCAGCGTACCAGGCTGCGCGATCGCCTCTACAACAGCCTGCCCTTTGCCGTAGATGGATCGATTCCGTTGATAGCGAGGGCCTGGGCGATCAAAGGCATGAAATAAAAACCTTGCGAAGGTTGTACCAGGCACTCGCTTTCCGATGGTTCGAACCTTCGCAAGGCTTTACCTATCATAGGAGTCATCGATGAAACGCTGGCACGGTTCCTGCATTGGAGCACTTCTTGTTCTATTGATCGGGGGACTGTCGTTATTTTTCTTCGTACCCGTAGGCGGCGCGCTGCTGATCGGGATACCACCCGTGTTCGACAAGCTGACCGGCTGGGTCGTCTGCCCGGGAGCCGTCTCCATTGCACAGGAGGAATTCAACTCGGGACCGGTGACCACCAGTCCCAGCGGGATGACCGGGCACCAGGAGGAGTGGACTTGTACCTTCGAAGATGGGACACAAAAGATTGTGCCCAATGAAGAGATCGCACTGAAAGGAATAGGCGCATCCTTTACCGCCGCAGGGATTTGCAGTGGAGTTATCCTCCTGTTCCTGATGATCCTGGCTGCCCTTCTAGGCGCGAGGCTGGTTAAGCCGAGACCCGACCCCCTGTGATAGGAATTGCAAGTAAAAATTGAAGGAGTTATCCCATCTTCTCATCGGAGGATGAGATGAGACTTCTAAAACGCGTTCTTCTTGGCATTTTGATATTGTTCGCCGCTCTGCTGGTCTTTCTGGCCGGTTCCATTCTTGTGGATTCACTGGTGGATGGCAGTAGACTGCAAAGCGTCACGAACGCTACGATCCCCGGTGCGGCGGGCGGACCGGACGTGGGTGCCTATGTGGCCAGGCCTGCGGGGGATGGTCCCTACCCGGTCGTGATCATGATCCACGAGTTCTATGGCTTGAACGAGTCCATTGTCAGTAAGGCAGACCTGCTGGCCGAGGAGGGCTACCTGGTGATCGCCCCCGACACCTTCCGCGGCTCGACCACCTCCTGGATTCCCCGCGCCATCTACCAGGTGATATCGACCCGGCCCGAGAATGTCAACACCGACCTGGATTCGGTGTATGCCTGGCTCGAATCCCAGCCAGATGTGGATACCAACCGCATCGCCATTGCCGGCTTTTGTGATGGCGGACGCGCTTCGCTGACCTACAGCCTGCACAATAATCGCCTCGCTTCAACCGTGATCTTCTATGGTTCGCCGGAAACCGATCCAAATGTGCTAAAAGATCTTCCCGGGCCGGTTCTCGGCATCTTTGGCGGGGCGGACCAGTCCATCCCCGTTGAGGAGGTGAATGCCTTCGAAGCCGCGCTGGCCGAAGCCGGGATTCCGCACGAAATTACGATTTACCAAGGCCAGCCGCACGCCTTTGTCCAGGATGCGGAGGAGATCCGAGCCGGCGGCGCACAGGGGGAGGCCTGGAACCAGATGCTGACCTTTCTCGATTCCAACCTCAAAAACACGACAACCCTGAGGTCTGACCTTGTCTCGTCTGACTATCATCCACCCTTTGCCTGGCAGTACTATGCGATGCTCGTCTATGAACATGCCTTTGGCACGGGGAGGCATATTCACTAACAATGTTCTGTGCTTGTGAGGAGCCCTTGAGTACGACGACCGCGAATCGTACCTTTAGGTAAGCAACTCATACTTCGTATTTTGTACTTCAGCTCGCCATATCGATATAAGCTACATGAAGGAAAAGACCTTCGAACGCAAACCCGAAGGTCTCTTGCATTTATTCATCTAAAATCCTGAACAGGATCTCCATGTGCTTGGCCGCCCGCTGGACAGGCATGAGCGGTTCTGCTGTGCCATCCAGACAGTCTAGGAAATGCCCGGTCAGGGCGAGTGTATCTTCCACGGCATCGTTCATATCGATCTTGAACGTTTCCTTGCGCGGCTCATCGTTTTCCAGGTAGAAGAACTCGATTTCGTTCGAATCCCAGGTGGGGAACTGGAAGCACAGGCCGCCTTTTGTGCCGTACAGCCGTGTCTCATTGGGGGTTTCTGAATGGGCACCTGCGCCGCGCTCGTAATAATAGGTCAGGCCGGTATCAAACTCCATCCAGGCTGCGCCGTGCTGCTCCACATCGCTGAACTCGGTGTATTTGCTCATGTTCCGCAGGTCGTTGCGGTGAAACTTTTGCAGCGACTTCAATTGGGGCACATCGTCAAACAGACCCAGGTGGAAGGATAGGTCGTACACGCCCCAGTCTGCGAAGGGACCGCCACCAGCAAGCTTTTTGTTCATCGCCCAGGCGCCGCTGCGGTTGTACTCGATGAATGTAGTCCGCGAGAGATGGTTGTGATGGATGTGATAAACCTCGCCCAGCTTGCCGCTGTCGATCATCTCCTTGATCACCTGGAATTTCTTCGACAGCCGCGTGTGGCGACAGGAAGCCTCCAGCACCACCCGGTCCGGCGCTGCTTCGACCGCGTTCACGATCCGCCGGACGCTCTCCAGCGATTCAGCCATGGGCTTTTCGAGCAGCACATCCTTCCCGGCAGCAAGCGCCGCTGCCACTTGCTCGGCGTGCAGGTAGGGAGGCGTGGCGATCACCACCGCATTCACCGCGGGGTCGGCGAGGATCTCATGGTAGTCCAGTGTCCACTGCCTGATGTCAAATTCCTCTGCCGCCGCCCGGGTTGTCGCTTCGCTGGCGGCGTTGACCCATGTGATGTTCGCCCGTTCATCCTTCTGAAAGCGCTGCATCATCATCTTGCCGTACATTCCCGCCCCAATGATCCCCAGATTGTATTTCGTCATATCATCTCCATGAACAGACCTCCGAGCCAAGCACTCGAAGGTCTGTTTACTTGTCTACGTGTACTTGTGTATC
>DATAKV010000418.1:0-3739 GCA_036261375.1 Anaerolineales bacterium | reverse complement strand
GCATGCCCGCCGCCACGGCTGGATCATCATCATGATGATTGTCGGCGCGGCAGGCAACGCGGGGCTGGCAGCGGTCGTCCCGGTGCTGACCGGTGACGCCTTCAACGCGATGCTCGAGCCTGTGCCCGACACCAGTGTGCTGATCCCGCTGGCATTGATCATTGGGATCTCGCAGGTCATTCGCGGAGCCCTGCAGCTGGGACGCAATTTCGGCGCAGAGCTGCTCGCCCAGAAACTGGAGCGCTCGGTGCGCGATGAGCTGTATCTCTCCCTGCTCGGGAAGAGCATGACCTTTCACAACCTCCAGCCGGTAGGCGACACTATGGCCCGCTCCACGAACGATGTGCGCGAGGTCAACTACATGTTCAGCCCCGGCATCAACCTCGTGGTGGGCTCGCTCATCTTTTTGTTGATGCCAATCTTTGTGGCAGGGCGTTATCATCCATCGCTTGTTCTCGTCCCGGTGGTGTACATCATCCTATATTTCGTGGCTCTTGCCCGCTACTTGAAAACGCTCGCACCGATCACAGACGATGTCCGTGCCACATTTGGAGAGATGAATACACACCTGTCCGAATCGCTGGACGGTGTGGAAGTGGTCAAGGGCGCCTCGCAGGAAAACGCGGAAGTGGATCGGTTCGTGATGAACGCCAGCCGCGTCCGGAATGCCTTTGTCCGGCAGGGCGACCTGGAAGGGCGTTACGTGGCCATGCTGCTGCTCGGTTCTGCCTATGCCTTTGGCCTGCTCCATTCCCTTCTGCTTTTCCGCAGCGGACTGCTCGATCTCGGCGCAGTGGTGGCTTATTTCGGGCTGCTGCGCTTGCTCGAGTTCCCCACCTTCGTCTCCACGTTTGCCTATTCCCAGATCTCACTGGGCTTATCGAGCGCCCGACGTATTTTGGAATTGATCAATCGGGAAACCCACCTCGACCAGAATGAGCATGGATACGCGGACGCGATGAAGGGCGAAGTGGAGTTCAGGAATGTGAGTTTTTCGTATGCCCAAAGCGGAATGGATGGCAAGGTGTCTTCACACGAGGATGTGTTACAGGACATCACGTTCAAAGTGATGCCTGGCCAGACGGTTGCCATAGTGGGACAAACCGGCGCAGGCAAAACTTCCCTGGTGAAGCTGATCAACCGCACGTACGACGCAACCCGTGGACAGATTCTGGTGGATGGCATCGATGTACGTGACTGGAACCTGGCTGCCCTGCGCTCCCAGATCTCGATGATCGAGCAGGATATCTTCCTGTTCTCCAGGTCGGTAAGCGAGAACATCGCCTTCGGAAAGCCCGACTCCACACAGGAGGAGATCGAAGCAGCGGCAAAGGCTGCGCAGGCAGATGATTTCATCCAGTCATTTGACAAGGGTTATGCAACGGTCGTGGGAGAGCGGGGCGTCACCCTTTCGGGGGGTCAGCGCCAGCGCCTGGCCCTGGCGCGGGCCTTTATGACCGATCCACACATCCTGATCCTGGACGATTCCACGTCTGCCATCGACTCGGCAACCGAAGATCGGATCCAGCGCGCCATCTCAGCTGCAGCCCGCGGACGGACAACGTTCATCATCACCCACCGCCTGTCCCAGATTCGCTGGGCCGATTTGATCATTGTCCTGCGCAAGGGCAGGATCGCCGCCATCGGCACGCATGATGAATTGATGAAAACCTCTGAGGCATATTCGAGGATATTCCGAGAATGATATGTCATTGCGAGCGCACGTTGCGAAGCAATCTCCTCATTAACCGGGAGATTGCTTGCCTCAAGGGCACGCTTCGCGGTCGGCGGGACAGCACCGCCTCGCAATGACACCTGGAGACGTATGGGTTTCTTTACAGGATTAAACGACGAAAAATACGACCGCCAGTACTCCGACCGGGAGCTGCTGCGCCGAATTATTAGCTACTTCAAGCCACAGACAGGGCGTATGACCTGGATTATCGTGCTGGTCGTGGTCCTGGCAGTCATCGGCGCGGCGCTGCCTGTGGTTGTGGCGCGCATGGTGGACCTGCTCGAAGGCCAGGCATCGCTTGAAGCGATTTTTGGGGTCAGCCTGGCAGTGTTACTCCTGGGCGTTGGGTTGTGGGGATTGAACTGGGCCCGGCGCAGCCTGGTGGTACGGGCTGTAGGTGACGTGGTCCTTGAGCTGAGGACACGCGCCTTCCGCGCTGCGGCGGAGCATGATCTGTCGTTTTACGATCAATTTTCATCCGGGCGGATTGTCTCGCGCATCACATCCGACACGAACGACTTTGGCCAGCTGGTGGTCATTGTCACCGATGTTGCTTCGCAGATCGTGCAGGCGATCCTCCTGGGTGTGGTTCTGTTCCGCACCGACCTCAAGCTGTCGCTGATGCTGTTGGCGTTCCTGCCGGTCATCTTCGGGATCGCGGCGGGTTTTCGCACGCTGGCACGGCGCGTCACCCGGCGCGGTATGCGCGCCATGGCAGATGTCAATGCCGCCATCAAGGAAACCATCAGCGGCATCTCGATCGCCAAGAACTTCCGCCAGGAGGAGAGCATCTTCCGCTCGTTCGACGAATCGAACCAGCAGTCCTACAAGGTCAACGTGCAGCGCGGCTTTGTGCTTTCGCTGGTCTTCCCCACGCTCAATGCACTGGGCGGGATCTTCACGGCCATCCTCATCTACGTCGGCGGTTTGAGCGCTGCGCAGGGGATCGTGACCGTGGGTGCCTGGTATCTTTTCATCATGAGCCTGGACCAGTTCTTCTTCCCGGTCCTCAACCTTTCCGCCTTCTGGGCCCAGATACAGTCCGGTCTCTCCGCGGCGGAACGTGCCTTTGCCCTGATCGATGCCGACCCGAATGTGGTCCAGACGGACAAAAAAGATGTGCCGCATCTGAAGGGACACATCCAGTTCGACGATCTGCATTTCCGCTACACGGATAACGAGCCGATCCTGACCCATTTCAACCTGACCATCCAACCCAGGGAAAACATCGCCTTTGTCGGGCATACCGGCGCGGGGAAGTCATCGATTGCCAAGTTGATCGCCCGCTTCTATGAATTCCAGCAGGGACGCCTGCTCATCGACGGGCAGGATATCCGCTCGTTTGACCTGGCGCAGTACCGCCGCCAGCTGGGGATCGTGTCGCAGGTGCCGTTCCTCTTCTCCGGCACCGTCGCCGACAACATCCGCTACGCCGCCCCGGAAGTGACCGACGCGGAAATGCTGGAGATGGCGCGCAAGATCGGGGCCGGGGAGTGGCTGGAAACGCTTCCAAACGGGATCCAGACCGAGGTCGGCGAACGGGGCGCCCGCCTCTCCATGGGGCAGCGCCAGCTCGTGGCCCTGATGCGTGTCCTGATGCAGAAGCCCGCCATCTTCATCCTGGACGAGGCGACCGCCAGTATCGACCCGTTCACCGAGTGGCAGATCCAGCAGGCACTCAATCTCATCCTGCGCAACTCAACCAGCATCCTGATTGCGCACCGCCTCTCCACCGTCAAGGCGGCGGATCGCATCGTCGTCATGGATAGGGGTAGAATTACCGAGGAAGGGAACCACAACAGCCTGCTCGATCAGAAAGGCCATTATGCGATGTTGTATAACACATATTTCAGGCACCAGAGCCTGGCCTACGTGGAGAAAGCCAAGGAATTGACCGGCGGGAATTAAGCCCAACGCGAACAGGCTCACCATTCACATGGCTGCAGGATGTCAGGCATGTGAGCTTAATTGCTACTCTTTCGATCACACATCAGGCAGGCGGAG
>DATAKV010000413.1:0-6329 GCA_036261375.1 Anaerolineales bacterium | reverse complement strand
TTTCAACCGGTACATGCATTCCAGGGTCACGGCCCGGGCAAAACCCCGCTTGCGGAAACTGCTGTGCGTGCAGACCCGTTCGATATCCGCTTCGAGACAGTGTGCGTTGATCAGGGCCTCCGCACCGGCCACAAATTGCCCGTCTTCGGCCATGACACACAGGTCGGTATCCGGGTGGTAGATGGGATCTCTGGACCGGTTGCTATAAAACATCAGGCGGTAATTCAATTCTTCTTCACTGATCGTGGTCTTTCCCTGAAAGGCGTTCGCCCGCAGGATGCCCTGGGCGCGGTAATCGGGATGCGACTTCATGTCCACGATGACAAAGCCTGGCTCGAGCTGAGGGCGGGCCGGCAGCGCGCGGGTCAGGTCGAAGCGCCGGGTATAGAACGTGTGGGTGGAGCGGAAGCCGTGGCGTTCCAATGTTTTTGTTTCCCAGCACTGCTGCTCTGTGATTTCGGTGGAAAAGGGTTCCTTTTCACCTCGGTCCTTCCAGTTCTCGAGGATCCATTCCAGAATTTCTTCGTATAAAAAGCGGTGCCCATCCAGGGTCAGCGCGTGGAAGCCCGCATCGCCGCCCTCTGAGATCGCAAAACCGACGAGCTCTCCGAATCCGTCGAACCACAGGTGGGCGTTCTGCTCGCAAAACGATGCATAGGCGCGCTTGTTTTCGTACAGTGCGTATTTCCAGTCGACGATCCTCCCCAGGCACCAGGTCGAATAGGCGCGCGGGGTTCCTCCAATGGTGATGAAAAATCTTGCCAGGCGTATGAAGTCGCCGTTTTCTTCGGAATAATTTCTGTGATCCGTTTTCATGATAGGCCTCCATGTTTCACAACCGCGGCCTGGAACAAGGTACAGGTGAAAAAGCCATAGTAGTCCGGGATATCCAGGATAAACTCCGGCGAGGCCGCCTGGCACAGGCGCAGGTACTCGAGCCAGTCTTCAGGGGCGACCTCCGGTTGGGGAGATCCCCACAGCATCTCGAATAAGGAAGCGAGGGCGGCGCGCTCCTCGCGGGTGAATGGAGCCTGGATGTCTCTTACAAAGGTCTGTGCCTTTAGATCTGCCAGGCCTGCCTTTTGGAAATAATGAGGAGCACGCATAAAATTCTGTTCTGGAGGTTTATCTTTGAGGAAAGGGAGATAACCGGAACAGGTCCCGTTCAGCCGCGCTTCGAGCAGGGGATAGCCTGGCAGGAACTGCTGCGACGTCCATCCCAGCAGGAAAACACGGCCTCCGGGTCTGACCACACGGATCAACTCCTGCAGGGTTAGACCCAGCTCGCCGGCAGGATAACCCACACAGTCCGCACTCCAGACCCAGTCGAAACTGTCCTCACCAAAGGGGAGACAGTTCACGTCTCCTTCGCGAAAGACAATTCGGTCAGAGAGCCCGGCCTTCGCCACCGTGTCGGATGCAAAAGCAAGCAGCTCCGGGAGAACATCCAGCCCGGTAACATGCCCGCGGACTCCCAGCGCTTCGGCCAGCAGCAGGGACTGCAGCCCGATCCCGCAGCCGGCATCCAGGCCGCAGCTCCCCGCAGGAAGCTGCAGCGACTGGATCACCGATCGGAGCAGCGGCTCACGCAGTGGATTTGTCTCCAATAATCTCTGGATGTAAAGCGCTGTATTTGACATGGTACTCCACAGGGCTCCGGCTGGCTTTTGAATCGTCTAGGCCCGGCTCAGCAAATAATGAGTGACTGCATTCAGCACCTTGAGACCGGCCAGAATGGCGATCAGGAGCAGTGCCTGTTGATCGTTCTGGATGTAGGGAAGCTTCCAGCCAGCGAAAACGGCCAGTGCTATAAGCAGGATCGAGCCCCCGAGGATGTAGCCAAGGATGGCCTGCGGGTGTGCCCACTGTCCGGTCGCGGCGATGCGCCCGATGCCGCCCTGGGTGCAGATCGCCATACCGATCAGGACCAGCAGGATAATATCCATGCGAACGCTGGACAACAGCGGCACCTTTTTGCCTGTCACGCCGATGAATGCCACGGCGACGAACAGCAGGGCCAGGACGAGGATGGTCGGGGTCATAACGGAGGGTTGGGACATGGTTTTCATTTTCAACTCCTTTTTTCGACCATCATATGCTGCTCAAAGCAAAAACTCCCCTGGCAGGAGGGGAGTTTTAGGCTGTCCGGATGGACAGGTTTTTGAAGGATCGGGAAGAACGGAGTTTATTCCTGGTCAGGCAGGCAGGCCAGGGGACAGGCACGATTGACAACTCTGCGGATTGCTGGTTTCCCTTCTGGGAAGGGCTGGCTGTGATTCGTGGGATTGAGGGGTCTCCAGATCGATACCCATATCCAGCAACTCACTTGGGGAAAAGGATTCAAGTGCCAGAGGCAAAACGATCAACGGCAGGAGAAGGATGAGAATGACGATATAGATGAACATGGCTGCCTCCTTTTCATATTTACCTGATCGCCATCGTAACCCGGTGTGAATAAAAACTCCCCCGTCGATGGAGGAGTTTTGCACTGGACGGTTGGACAGGCCCTGGCTCAGCCGGTCAGCGGCAGGACGGTGGAACAAATAAAGGAGCCTGGTTGGATAGGCCGGTCTGCATAATAAAAGAGTGCGATCGACTCTGCTCGAAAGGATAGAGAGACTTGCTTATCTGGCAGCGCCTCGTAAAACCGCCTGAATGGATTGATGCTGCCTGTTTTCCCGAGCTCGATCGTTAGATGGAATCGGTATCCATCGCCATCATGAGGAGCCGAGGGATCCCGGACGATCTCTTTCAGCTCAAGATTGATCCGATCGTGCAGCGCCCGCAGTGCCGGTGTCTCGTGAACACACAGACCCACGATGGCATACTCGTCCCATTCATCGTAATAGACGCGGTCGAGCCGGAGGGTGATGGGCGGGGTACGCTGGCTGAACGAGTCGAACCACTCCTGCAAAGAGTCCATGCTTTCGAAGGTAAAAGGCTGCTTCAGACTGACATGCGCGGGCAGCAGGGAGCCGAGGAATTCGATCCCGGCATACTGGCTGATCTCGAGAACCATCCGGCGCACGATATTTTGAACGTGAAAATCCGAGAGCAGGGCGATGGCGGCTTTCATGGTTTGCGCGTGACCACTCCGATCCATTCGCTTTGCGAGGTGTAAGGAGTTCCGGCCAGGTCACCCCACAGGCTTTCCACCACGAACCCGCCGGCCGACAGCTCATCCGAAATGGCCTGGGGCGTGTAATCCTGGAACCAGTTCCGGTAAATGGTCATCTTCCCATCCGCTTCGAGGGTGATGAACTGATCAAGCCAGATGGATTGTTCGGGATAATCAAACCCCTGCTCCAGCACCAGGTGTGGGCCAGGTTTCCAGAACCCGGACTGTACGGCGCGCCAACCGTTCCTGCTGCCATGCTTTTTGCGGCATTCGCGCGTCGTAACGTCCAGCACGAAGGCGCCGCCGGGCTTCAGGGCGTGCTGGATATTGCCCAATAGTCTCAAACGCTGATCGGGGGTGAGCGGACAGAAATCCCCATAGATCAACAGGGCTGCATCGTAGCGGTTCTCATCCTGGAGCTCCAGATAATTCTCAAACCGATAGGCGATATCCAGGTTGTTTTGATCTGCGAACTGGACCGCGTACTCGATGGAGCGGCGGGAAAAGTCCACGCCAGTGACGTGCAGGCTGACCCGGGCCAGGCAGGATGCATATAAACCGGGACCACAGCCCAGGTCCAGCACGGCTGCGCCGGGTTTGAGTCCCAGGGTATCGATCAGCCACTGGACGGACTGCTCGATCATTTCGGGACGGCGGCTGGCCGCGCCAATCGTGGGATCCAGGTGGGCGGCGAGCATCTGCTTTGAGATATGGGGATCGTCCCAGAAAAGGGGTTCGCCAGGTGTAAAGGGGGCCGGCTTTTCCTGGAGTTCGATCATCTGCCCGATGATCTCCTCCATCGATGTATTTATGTTGATATGGATGTTCATTTTCCTATTCCAATTGTTCGACTATGTTATGGATCACCAAAGGCCAGAGCACGCTCTCGAAGAGATTTTCCCTCGATATACCGTACCATGCCGGAAACCTGATACGGACCTCCAAATCATGAAGAGTATGTATCCATTGTAGGGTATAGAAGTGAAAACTCCCCCAACCAGTGGGGGAGTTTAAGGACTGTCCGGATGGACAGGAACTTGGTTATCGTTCCAGGTGGTTGACGCCGCCCACGCCGTTTATCTGCTTGCGCACGTTGGCCGGTGAGCCGTAATAGCTGACCGAGCCGGCGCCGGAGATCGTCGCGTCCAGATCCTCCTCCGCCCAGACGGTGGCTCCACCCGCGCCGCTGATTGTGACATTGGCCGTATTGCCCTGCAGGTCTTTACCGTCGAAGTCGCCGAAGCCGCTGATCGTCAGGTTGAGGTTGTCGGCCGTGCCAGAGGCAGTGGTGCTGCCCGCGCCGCTTAGATTGACGTCCAGGTCGGTGACGGCGATATCATTGAGCTCGATGCTGCCTGCGCCATCCAGTGAGACATCCAAGTCATCTGATTCCAGGCCGTCCACGATCAGCTCGCCTGCGCTGGAGAAACGGATGGAATTCAATTCCCTGACAACGATGGTGATGACCGGGGTCTTCGTCGGGTTGACGTGCTCGCCATCCTGCGATTTGTAGTAGATGCGCAGCTCGCCGTTTTTGACCTCCGATTTCAAACCGGGGAGCAAATTGTCCTCCGCTTCGATTTTGAGCGATTCGGCGCTGCCCTGGGAGATGCGGACCGCAGCGGGATAATCGACGCGGACCGAGTCGAAGCTGCTGATGTTTCGGGTCTCATCGACAAAGGTACCCGAGCCGCGCACACCCGGACCGAAGAAGGCTTCGCCGTTTCCATCCCAGGAGATCATCGCCGAGGGGCGGTTCCAGTTCATTTGCGGGGCATAGAAGATGGCCAGCATGACACCTGCGATGATGAGGATATCCACGAGTATGGATGAATAGGACCAGTAGGGCCTGAGGATCAGCCCGACACCGGCGGCGATCAACAGGAAGGGCCAGATGTGAGTCAGCGCCCACAGGTTGGAGGATGGGATTGTACCCGACCGGACCAGCAGCCAGGTTACACCTGCCGCGATTAGCAGTAACGGGCCGAATAGTGATTTCTTTTGTTCCATAGTTTCCTTCTTTCTGGATGTGGTTCACCCTGCGAAGACTTGTTGCATCCTTCGAAAGGTTTAAGTGCAATTAAGCGGTCGGCGGAAGGGATTGATTGTCCGATGGGGAGTCCTGTTTCCTGCTGAACAGACCGGAACGGGAGAATACCAGATAGCCGCCGAGCAAAATAAGCAGGATGGGGAAGAGCTCATCGCCCAAGGAAGAGAAGATCATCTCGAAGAACAGTCCGAAGACGATGAACAGGATGAACCCGATCTTCATCAAACGGAACCCTGACTGCTTCTGGCTTTCGTTCTCACCATACCAGCCCATCAGGTAAATGCCCGTGCCCACGAACAGGAGGATCAGTGTCCAAAAATAGGACATGGATTCCCAGTGGCCGGTGATATTCTGGAACAGCAGCACCAGCCCGATCCCGCCGACGATGCTGCCGGGGACCGCAAACGCCGCGCCGCTTTTCCCGTTGGCGAACATCAGCACGAAGAACAGGACACCGAAGCCGATGATGACAAAGGGCCAGAGCAAGCCCCAGTCGAGACCGCGGAAGACGCGGCCCATAAGCGATAATAGACCAAAACCGATCAGGAGCGCGCCCCCGATCAGTGCACCGATGTTGTTGGAACGATTCGTCTGCATTTTCTTCTCCTTTCAACGTCCATGGTCAGCGAGCTTTACCCGCCTTGTATATTCTCCTTACGCAAAAGCGGCGTAAGAGTTGCAATCAATTCATCGGGAGAGGCGCCCTTGTGAATGAATTCCGCGCCGGCCTCCCGGGCAGCGACCTCGTCACCCGCATCCACGCTAAGCAGGACGATCTTTAATTGAGGGTAGGCGCGTTGGAGCAGCCGGCAGGTCTCGGGGGCGGGGGATCCATAGAGCCTCCAGTCCAGCAGGAGCAGGTCGGGAGGCATATCTGCCAGGGCGCGGATCAACGTCTCCACGCCGTCGACTTCGAGGATCCCGTTTGTCCCCAGTTTGCGTCGAAGCAGGAGAGTGAGGGCTTTGCGTGTGGCTGAATCAGGGTCTGCGATAAGGATACGAATCATTTGAGCCTCGCCTGTAGTGTATGACAGGCAAGGCTCAAGGGTATCTGCCTCTGGTGGAGTATTTAACTGTCCAACTGGACAGGTGTGGCCCCCTCCGCGGCTGAAGCGGCACCTCCCCCAAATTCGACCGGGAGCGTTTATATAACAAACATCT
>DATAKV010000447.1:0-1939 GCA_036261375.1 Anaerolineales bacterium | reverse complement strand
GTATGTTTGCCTTTGTTCATCGCCCGGCTGACCTCATTTACGGCCAGACCCAGCCCGGGCTGCATGGCGTTCAACAAACTGGATTTGCCCGCCCCGCTCGGCCCGGCAAATGCACTGATCTTACCGGTCAGCACCGACTTGAGCTCCTCGATTCCCGCGGCGATCTTTGTGGATGTGTAGAGCACGCGGTAGCCGATCGCTTCATACATCCCAAAGATTTCTTTTGGATCGTTCACGAGATCGATCTTGTTCGCGACGATGACGACGGGAATCATTTGCTTCTCAGCGATGACCAGGAAACGGTCCAGCATTCTCAATCGCGGATTGGGATGGGCGCAGGCGAAGACAAAAACTGCCTGATCGGGATTCGCCAGCAGCACTTGCTGATAATCGCCCTGCGGACGCGGATCCAGCCGGACGATGGCGCGCCTCCGTTCCTCGACCTCTTCGATCACCCCGCTGCCATCGGGCAAGACTCTGATTTTGACCCTATCCCCAATCGCCGCGATGTCACCCCTGGCCCGGCCCTGTTTCAGCTTGCCGCGCAACTGGCAAACGATAAAGCCCTGACCGGTCTCCACGGTAAAGAAACCAGACTGGGCTTTGATGATGAGACCGTTAAGTGATTCTTCGTTTACCAAATGTTTCCTGCTCTCGCCGGGACGGCGCTGGGAGCACTTAATTATGGCTCCGGCGTTTCGGTCGGAATGCCTCCGAGCGGAGTCGGGGTTTCTGTCACGCCAAATGTGGACTCGTACCAGAGAACAGTCTGCGGGGAACCATAGTAATAGGACTCAATGATTCGCTGAAAGACGGGCGCGGCCCAATCAGAGCCTTCGCCCTGGTTTTCGAGGATCACTGCAATTGCGATGTCGGATTTCGAGGTCGATTCGGCGGCCATGGTGTATCCTGCAAACCAGGCATGCGGATCGCCACTTCCGGACTCAGCAGTTCCGGTCTTACCAGCCACCGGGATGCTCAGTCCGCGCAGACGGAAGTTGGCCGTTCCGTCCTGATTAGACACCACGTCGATCATGGCATCCTGAATCACTTCCATGCGGAACGGTTGGATGGGTAATGTGCTTTGAGGCTCTGGCGTAAAGGCCAGTACTGGATCACCGCCTTCTACAGGCTCGATTCTTTCCACCAATTGCGGTCGATATAATATGCCACCGTTCCCTAGTGCAGCAATGAAGCGCGCTACCTGCAGCGGTGTGACCTGCACTTCGCCCTGACCGATGGCCTGATTGACTACGTCGATGTCGGTCGGCGGGTCCACAATGCGCCCGGATTCTTCCGGAATCTGTTCGATGCCGGTAGCGCTGCCCAGACCAAATGCGCGCGCCATGGTGGCAATGTCATTTGCCCGGTTATTCTGGTACAGGGTCCATCCAATCTCCCAGAAGAATGGATTGCAGGAGCGCATCAGGCCTTCCGGCAGAGTGAGCAGCCCGGAAGGGGTACTATCTGGCGTATTACATTCCTGTCCTCTGGCACGCCGGTCCTCACAATGCTGGTACGTCCAGTCGTAGCGGATTCGATCTCCTAATCTTGTCCATGAATACTGGCAATCCAGCGTGCTGGCTGGCTCGAAGAGTCCGCTTTCCATCCCGGCTGCCATCGTGATGATCTTGAACACAGAGCCCAGCGGATACTGTCCCTGCGCGGCGCGGTTGAGCAACGATCCGGGGATGAGATTCGCGAGCTGGCCAGACTGATTTGGATTGGTCGGTTGAAATGCATTGGAATCGAAATCAGGCGAGGATGCCATGGCAAGCACACGGCCTGTGTCCCGTTCCAATACAACAGCCGCACCTGTAAAGGGCTTGAGCGCCTGCTCCGTGTAATATTGCAGGTCACGATCGATAGTGAGATAGACCGCATCCGCCGCTTTGGGCTCGCTTTCGCCGACCTTGGTCACGATGGTATTTGTGGAGGG
>DATAKV010000403.1:0-5476 GCA_036261375.1 Anaerolineales bacterium | reverse complement strand
TAATATACCGTGAGAGATAACGAATTACATGCCAGATCGATTGCGTTAGTTTGTCCTTTGAAATGAGTGCTTTCACGGCGCTCGGGTTCCGGCTTTGGCCTGGCAGGCGGAGTCGATTCCTTGGCCATGAGCAGTTCTTGTTAAAGGATAAAAAACCTCCCGACAAGGATAGCCGGGAGGTTCTTGATTTGTCCTGATTATTTGCTTTGGACGAGCATATCGCCAAAGTTGGTACCCCTTAGCCGCTGGACCAGTTCGTCCTGGGCATCACACCAAACAGGCTTGATCGGGCAGCTCTCATCGAACGTGCAGGCGCCCTCACTTCCGACGCATTCATTCAGCTGGATGGGACCGTCGATCGCCTCGACGACTTCCAGAAGTGTGATGTCCCTGGGGTCGCGAGCCAGTGTAACGCCGCCGCGAGCACCGCGCGACGTGTGCAGCAGTCCGGCGATGGACAGCTGGGAAATGATCTTGGCAAGGAATGAAGGGGGGATGTTTTGTTCCTTGGCAACAGTGCTGGTGGCCGCCCGTTCGCTGGTTCCTATGCGTGCCAGATGCAGCACGGCACGTACAGCATAGTCAGCCTGACGAGTGATTTGCATAATGACCTTCTTTCTACCGCATACGCTGAAATTCAGTTTCAAAGATAGCTGGATATGCGGTACTTCGTAATACAGACAATCCCTGTCTCTAAAGACGATTTTATTGTCCAGTTAACATTACTGCAAGTGATAGAGGTCATGGATGAATTATGACCTTTTGCTCCAATATATTCGGGCATGTTGGAGATAAAAAAAGCCCCTCTCTTTCGAGAGAGGCCCCGTTAGGCCCTAGCCACCGTCGATCAGCAGATTGCCGGCGGCCATTTTCACGACAAAGGTCAGAATGGGACCCTCACCTTTTTGCGTATAATCATTGCCGTTTTGTGCCCAGCCTGATCCGTGATTGATGTTAACCGCTGCGCCTTCCACGGTCACCCTTGCATTCACATCCTCGGGGACGATCAGGGTGACATTCCCAAATCCGGAGTCGATGGTCACAACCGCATCCCGCTGGAGTTCGCCGCTAAAGTCGAGAGTATAGTTTCCTGCCCCGCCCGAGAACGTCAGGGTGGAAAAATTGGCATTGGCGAGCTCGGTCAGCGTCACATCCGAAGCGCCGGTTGCATAGCGCATGATCGACATCTCGACCGGGTTCGGCTCGGAGAAGGCCAGGTTCACATTCGATGCGCCATCATTGATCTCCAGGCTTTTCAGCGATAGACCGCCGAGCTCAAGAGTTCCTTCATAGGCACCGGCTGAGATCACAAGGTCCATCGGCGCGCTGCCCAGCTTCAGGTCCCACTCGTTCCGCAGGTCTTCGAGCGGCGGAATGCGATTGAGATTGCCCTGTTTGATCTCGATCCGGTTCCCGTTTTCGACGATCTCAGGCTTGAAATCGTCCACATTGTAGATGGCGGTTCCATCGACGAGATTCCTTGCACCCGGAGACAGTTTCAGCTCACCTGCGCCGAACGAAATGGATAAACGCGTCTCATCCGACTTTGGATCGGTTACCGTTATGGATTCCTCGACCTCCGGGCCAGCTTTGGGCAGGTTCGGCAGATCGACACTAAAACCACATGCCAGCGAGGCGATGGAAAGGACAAGAATTGCAGAAAGCACTTTAACGTTCATGATGTTCTCCTTCTGTGCCTTATACGAAGGAGAGTTGGAAGGGTTGCAAAATAAAATCCCCTCTTCGAAGGAAAGAGGGGATAGGGGCTAATGGGATGCGTCAGGCCATCTTCCGGGCCTGGGGCAATTCGCGCGCTGCGAACGCCGCATCCAGCGCCTGCTGGACCGAGCGGACTTCGATAATCTCGATCCCCTTGGGATAGCCTTCCCCTTTGCGGATGGCCTTGGGGACAATGGCCGTCTTAAACCCCAGCTTGGCAGCTTCGCGCAAACGCGCCGGCATCTGACCCGGCATGCGCAGTTCCCCGGCGAGACCGATCTCGCCGATCAGCACTGCCTCGGCCTTTACCGGAATATCCCTCCAGGAGGAGGTGATCGCCATCGCAATGGCCAGGTCCGCGGCGGGCTCGTCGATCTGCAAGCCGCCGACCACATTGGCGAAGATATCCTGTTCCGAAAGCTTCAGGCCGGCACGGCGGGTCAGCACTGCTGCGATCAGCAGCAGGCGGTTGAAGTCCACGCCGTTGGCGGTGCGGCGAGCGTTGCCGAACTGGGTCGGGGAGGTTAATCCCTGGATCTCCACCAGGATGGGACGCGTGCCTTCCATGGTCACGGCAATGGCCGAGCCGGCTGCATTGACCATCCGCTCTGCCAGGAAGGCCTCCGAGGGATTGGTCACTTCTATCAGTCCGCCTTCGCGCATCTCGAAGACGCCGACCTCCGAGGTCGCGCCGAAGCGGTTCTTGACTGAGCGCAGCAGACGATAGGCCTGGAAGCGGTCACCTTCCATATAGAGGACCGTGTCCACCACATGCTCCAGCACTCGCGGACCGGCGATGGTCCCTTCCTTGGTGACATGGCCGATCACGAAGACCGAGATACCACTGGTTTTGGCGAGCTCACGCAATTGCGACGAACACTCGCGCACCTGGCTGACCGACCCGGCCGAGGAGTCCATGTTGGAAAGATATACGGTCTGGATCGAGTCGATGATCAACAGGTCCGGTTTGACCTCATTCACATGATTGAAAATGATCTCAAGGTTGGTCTCGGTGACCAGAAGTAAATTGGCAGGCAGCGATCCATTGGCAGACCCCGCATTCTTATTCAACCGTACAGCACGCATCTTGATCTGCCGCTCGGACTCTTCGCCTGAGACATATAACACGCGCCTGGACCCGGCCATCTCCATCGCCATCTGCAGCATCAGTGTGGACTTGCCGATGCCGGGGTCGCCGCCAACCAGGACGATGGAGCCCGGCACGATCCCGCCGCCGAGCACACGCGCAAATTCCTCGATGGGCAGCTTGATACGGTCCTCCGCGTCGGAGGAGACGTCGCCGATCGAGCGCGGGGAAGAACGGCCCGTCAGGCCGCGGACCGCGGTACTTTTTGCCGCCGGTTCATCGTGGATGACTTCCTCCACCATGCTGTTGAACGACCCGCACTGCGGGCATTTGCCCATATAGGAGGCGGCCACGCGGCCGCATTCCTGACAGACATAACGTGTATGTGTTTTTGCCATTTCACCTCGCAGGGACGACCATCTGGTCGTGCCCACAGTATAACAGAATTTATGTTCTATAACGCCGGTAGGGTTGGCTGAAACCCATCGGTGCTATACTTTATCTGGGAGGAAAAGTAGTTTATTTAAGAATCAACTCATCAAAACATGGGACGGTCTATGAACATGATCCAAATCTTCACATCCCTCAGCCCTGTCTGGCAGGCGCTGGTCGCGACAACCTTCACGTGGCTGGTGACCGCCCTGGGCGCGGCGACCGTATTCCTCGTCAGGCAGGTCGATCGTAAGTTGCTGGATGGAATGCTCGGCTTTGCCGCCGGCGTGATGATTGCCGCCAGCTACTGGTCACTTCTCGCACCGGCCATTGAGATGACGAAGGAAATGAACAGTGTCCCGGCCTGGCTCCCGGCTGCGGCAGGGTTTCTGGCAGGAGGAGCGTTCATACGGTTGATCGATCTGTTTCTGCCGCATCTTCACCTGGGATTCCCCGTTACGGAGGCAGAGGGCGTCCACACCAAATGGAGACGAAGCATCCTGCTCGTCCTGGCGATCACCCTGCATAACATCCCGGAGGGCCTGGCAGTGGGTGTCGCCTTTGGGGCCGCCGCTGCCAGCCTCTCCACGGCAACTGTGGCCGGAGCGGTTGCTCTCGCCATCGGCATCGGTATCCAGAATTTCCCCGAGGGACTGGCCGTTGCAGCCCCGCTGCGCGCAGAGGGCATGTCACCCTTCCGCAGCTTTCTGTATGGTCAGTCGTCGGCCCTGATTGAGCCGGTCGCAGGCGCCGTAGGGGCCGCGGCAGTGCTGCTGATGAGGCCGATCCTGCCTTATGCGCTGGCGTTCGCCGCAGGCGCGATGATCTTTGTGGTGATCGAGGAGTTGATCCCCGAATCGCAGCTGGAAAAGAACACCGATTTCGCCACGTCCGGTGCAATGCTGGGATTTGCGATCATGATGATCCTGGATGTAGCGTTGGGTTAGCCGGCTGGCAGGGTCGCAGTGTAGACCTGGTTCAGCATTTCCAAAAATTCCCCCGAGGGTCTTTCCTTTAAGATCGCTTTGCGCGCTTCACGGTCGAGCGTCCGCAACAGCAGATATTGAACCGCATACTTGCGGAAGAGGCGCTGTCCGTCCTCTTCGCCGTAGAACTGGATGCTCTTCTGCAAATGCTCCTGGACGGTCTGCTGAAGCAGATTCACCGAGACCTGGTCGCGGTCCAGCCCTGCGAAGATCCACGGGTTGGCAATGGCGGCGCGGCCGATCATGACCGCGTCACAGCCGGTATGCTGCTTCATTCTTTGAACATCGGCAACCGATTTTACGTCGCCGCTGCCGATGACCGGAATCTTGACCAGCGATTTCACCTCGGCGATCGCGTCCCAATCCGCGTTGCCTGCATAGCGCTGCTCCTTGGTCCTGCCGTGGATGGCGACCAGCGAGCCGCCTTCCTCTTCCACGATGCGGGCGATCAGCCTGTAGTTCCGGTTGCGGTCCCATCCCAGGCGAATCTTGCCGGTGACAGGTACCTTGAGGGCAGACACCAGCTTCCGAAATGTGCGGGCGATCTTGAGCGGGGTCGGCATCATGCCCACCCCGGCGCCGCGGTCGGCGATGCTCTTGGCGGGACAGCCCATATTGATGTCGATTATGTCGGGGTTCAGCTCCTGCACCTTTAGCGCGGCTGTCAGGATCAGGTCCGGATCGTCGCCATAGATCTGGAACGTGATGGGCCGTTCGACTTCCTCATAATACAGTCGCTTGGCCGGTTCCTTCGAGCGGCTGAGGATCTTTTCCACTTTGACAAATTCCGTGTAGCTCATGGCCGAGCCCAGGGCGCGGCAAATCGACCGGAACGGCCAGTCGGAATAGCCGTCCATGGGCGCCAGGACCGTGTCCCCGTAAATGGGAACGTCGCCTACGTGGAACGTGGGTGTCAAGTGACTGTTCTCTCTCATATCGGAACGCCAGTATAACAAAAATTTCCTTTAAAAGTATAATTCTCGCAGCTATCAACAATGCCGAAGGGATGGACGTATGTCAGATCAACACCTGCAAAAGGCCATGGAACAGATACAGTCGGGGAAGATGGAGGAGGCACGTGCGCTCCTCGAGCAGATTATTAAAGACGATCGCCACAATATCGCAGCCTGGCAAGCCTATGCAGAGACCTGGCCGCATACGAAGGACAAGGTCCGCGTCTGGGAGCTGTGCCTTCGTCACAATCCTGGTAACCTGCAGGCCCAGCAGGCGGTTGCCGTCCTGGCTCCACATA
>DATAKV010000444.1:0-3195 GCA_036261375.1 Anaerolineales bacterium | reverse complement strand
CGGCGGCAGGTCGGTATAATCGACGTGTGTATAGGCCAGGTCGCAGCCCTCATGGAGACGGCGGATATACCATTCGATCAGCGCGCTGGGATTTGGGATGCAGCAGTCCGCATCGAAGTGCAGAACTGCCTGCGACCGGGCCATTCGCACGCCCGGAATGCGTGCGGCCATGGCCACCCCGCCTTCGTGGACCACCCGCGGGATCCCGACAACCGTCATCATCTGCTGGTACTCGAGGATCTCTGCAGGCGGTTCCTCCACCGGGTAGTTATTAATCACCAGGATGATCTCGATCCGCCGGTTCCCGACATAGCCCGCCAGGTCACTTAGCACGCGTTGAAGCGGCGTCAGGTCCTTCTGGGCATTGACCGGGATGACCACGCTCGCATGAGGCGGAGCGGCGGGATCCCCGCGCAGGCGCAGGAACTGGTCCCGCAGGGAATTGAGATTCTGGATCGTCATACAGGCCTAAATGGGCTGGGTGGCCTTGAGCAGGTACATGCCATTGTTCTTCTTGGCCACATCCAGCGCCCACTGGATATTCTTGATCATCGTCTGGGGCGTATCGCCGACGCGGTACTCTGCAATGCCGATCTGAGGATCGAGCAGAAGCTCCTCACCCGACACGTCGACCGGGACCGGGTACGAGAGCGCCATGCGGACGCGCTCCATTGTGTTCATGGCTGCGTTGCCGGGCGTATCGGAAAGCAGGACGATGAAATCCACGTCACTCCAGCGCCCGACCAGATCGTTTCCGCGCAGCTGGTTGCGCAGCACCCGGGTCACACCTTGCAGCACGCGTTGCAGCGTGGACTGCGGCAGGGCGTTGATGTAATCTGTCAAGCCGTTGAGATGCACCACGCATAACGAAAAATCATCCGGTGAAGCGAACGCCACTTCCGAGAGCTTCTGTTCGAACGCCCGCCGGTTCAAGGCACCCGACAGATCGTCAATGTTGCGCTGGCGGATGAAGTTCTCGAACGGTGTGCGCATCATCTCTCGGACCAAGGCCAGGACCACGCCCAGAGCCAGACCGACAACCAGCGCCACACCGGCGCTGCGCAAAGGCTGGGGCGAGATCGGCACCGTCGGCGGGACCGCGGCATCCAGTACACTCAGCTCATAGACCTGGTACAGCCCATGAACATATTCCACTGCCCGCTGGCCAATGCTGTTAGTCAGTGTATACACCGTCTCACGGTCGGGCCCGGTCACCGAGAACTCGATGATGTTCGCATCCGGCAGGGCGACTGCCCGGTAGTGGTATTCACTCAAGTCCACGTTGTTGAGCTGGAGCAGGCTGATCGTATCGTTGTAGATCCGCTGACTGTTCAGGATCTCAGCGTAGGTAGTGATGATCGAGCGCTTATCCAGCGTGGAAAGGCTGTTGAGAAGATTGCTGCCACCCGTGATCAGCGTTGGGCTGGGGGAGACGATGAAACGCGCTGTTGCCTGGTAGGTCGGCGGCGTCAGGTACGCCATGACCAGGGCCGCGATCAAGGTCGCAAGAGTCGTGATGACAATAATCCACCAGCTTCTTTGTAACATTCGAAGATAAAGTTTGACTTCCATTTTAGAGTTCCTTTCCTTGTCGTTTTGAAAAGAATGGACTTACGGCACCTGAAGAACAAAATCCGAATGGCTAAAAAGCGATGCCAGCTTTTTGACATTCGACGATAACTCGAACTCTTCCAATACCCACCTGTACCCCTGCTCGGCCCGGTGCTCGGCCTCGGCCGGGTTGCGATAGATCTCTTCCAGCACATCGGCCAGCGCCTGCACATCCTCCGGGGGGACGAGCCAGCCAGTCTCGCCAGGCCGCACCAGCTCCGGCACTCCCGAGATGGAAGTAGCGACGACCGGGATGCGGCTCATCATGGCTTCCATCAATGCCACCGGGATACCTTCCATTTTGCCGGTGGAGGTGATTACGCTCGGCTGGACATAGCAGTTCGCCGTCGGCAGCAGGCGTGATACTTCCTCCTGCGTACGGGGTCCCATTAAATGAACCAAACCTTCGAGCCCGTTATCCTGAATGGCCCGCTCCAGCATCGGGTGCAGGTCCCCACCGCCAATAATTCGGCAATGGAACGGGATGCCGCGCTCCTTCAACTGTGCACAGGCCCTCACCAGGTAGATGTGTCCCTTATAGGGCTGCAGACTTCCCACGCTTATGATCTCGAGCGCGCCGGGCCTGCTGCCTGCATTGCCGTTCTTTTTCTCCGGCCGCCGGTAGTATGCAGGATCGATGCCGCAGCGCACAATACGGGTCTTTTCATTCACCCACGGACCCAGCAGGTCGGCCAGGTACTTGCGGTTGAACTCCGAGATCGCAGAGATGAACACCGAGTCATGCAGCTTGGTCGCCAGCATGGGCTTTTCGGCAAAGATGTCGTGCGCATGCACGGTGACGCTGTAGGTGATCCCGGTCAACTGGTTGATCAGCCAGGCTACCAGAGCGGGATGGGTTGCATAGTGCGCATGCACATGCCCGATGCCCTGCGACTGGATCCGCTCTGCCATCCACACCGCCCGCGGGAAGAGCAGCAGCGCACGCACCAGGAACTTGAGACTGCCCAGGTTCTCACGCACCACCCGCCAGAGTAATGACAGGTACTGGCCTGGCCGCTTCACGAAGCGTCTCAGGTTCGCCACGAGCAACGCGACCGATAGCCAGGGCACCGTATGCGCACGTCCCAGCCAGGGACGTGCTTCTTCGTGAACGACATCCTGCTTCTGGATGATGAGCGGATACAGATCGATCTGCCAGCCGAGTTTTTCGAGCTGGATCATTTCCCGCAGGATGAAGGTTTCCGGCAGATGAGGAAAGCGCGAGACGATGTAGGCAATGCGTTTTGACATCCGGATATCCGCTTAGTGCGCACCTCGCTGCTGGAACACAGCCAGGGCGGTCAGGATCAAAATGTAGAAGTCAAGACGGATGCTTGCCCGTTCGATGTAGGCGATATCGAGCCGCAGGCGATCATCGAACTCCAGCTGGGCGCGGCCAAAAACCTGCCACAGGCCGGTGATGCCGGGCATCACGTCCAGGCGGTGGGTGTGCCACAGCTTATAGGTTTCCGGTCCAAACGATGTAGGACGCGGCCCCACAAGGCTCATATCACCCTTCAACACGTTCAGGATCTGCGGCAGCTCATCCAGGCTGGTCTTGCGCAGGAACTTTCCCAGCGGGGT
>DATAKV010000382.1:0-1504 GCA_036261375.1 Anaerolineales bacterium | reverse complement strand
GGATTCCCAGCTTTGGCTCCTTCTTACCGCGCGTCAGACCGGGAGTACCGGCCGGGACCAGGAAGGCGCTGACGCCCCGCTGCTTCTGCTCGGGATCGGTCATCATGAAGACGACGTAGTAATCGGCTACGGGACCGCTCGTCACCCACGATTTGCGGCCGTTCAACACGTACGAGTCGCCGTCGCGCGTGGCACGGGAGCGCATCGTCCCGGCGTCTGAGCCGCTCTGGGGTTCCGTCAGCGAGTAGGCGCCAACCGACTGTCCCGAAGCGACGGGGGTGACAAACTTCTTCTTTTGTTCATCGGTCCCGAATTTCATGATGCCGTGGCAGTACAGTGAATTATTGACCGACATGATCACGCCGTGCGAGGCGTCTGCCCTGCAGATCTCCTCGAGCGCCAGGACGTAGGCCAGTGTATCCATGCCCGCGCCGCCGTATTCCTCGGGGATCTCGATGCCCATAAACCCCATTTCGCCCATCTTTTTGATGGTGGCATGCGGGAACTCACCGCTCTCGTCGAACTCCGCCGCGATCGGGACGATCTCCTTCTGTGCAAAATCGCGTGCCGCATCGCGAATCATCTTGTGTTCTTCACTCAGGGAAAACATGGCAAGGTCGGGCATCTATCCTCCGTTGAACATCCTTGCGAGTCTTCGATAATCAATCTCACACCAGGCTCAGAGCTCGCAATGAGGGGAAATCTCGGGTTAAAAATCCTCTCGAAATTATACGTTATATTCCCCTTTGATAAAATGTATAGCATGACGCCTGGAGTTACATATCCGACATGAACCCATCACCTACCGGCGAAGAACGTGTCTGGGCCGTTCTCTCTCACCTCTCCGCCGTCGCATTCGGCATAGGACTATTCCTTCCGATCCTGGGCTGGTCGGAGCAGAGACGAAAGTCAAAGTATGCATCCTTCCAATGCCTGCAGGCGCTGGGATACCAGTCCCTGGGATATACGGTCTGGCTGCTGGCCTATCTGCTCATCGTCCTGGCAGCCATGGTCCTGATGATCGTGATTAGCTTTCGGGCCGAGGTGAGCGGACAGGCCCTCAACCCAATCGAAGGCCCTGCCGTAGCATTGCTATCGGTAAGCGCCTTAGGCTTCCTTGCCGTCTATGCAATCCTGCCCATCGTCGCCGCAGTCGCCTGTGCCCTCGGCAGGGACTACCGCTACCCGGTCCTGGGAAATCGACTGGCAAGATATCTGGGATATGAACATACCGCTGAGGCAGACTCGCTGAATGAGGCTAACGAAGAGCGCTGGGTTGCCTCTATGGGGCATTTCAGTGTCATCATCGCCCTGTGGGGGCTTCTTGCGCCCCTCACCGCCCGGATCCTGCAGGGCAGGCACAGCTCCTTTTTGAAATTTCAATCGATTCAGACGATTGTCTTCCAGGCCTTTGTCACCCTCTTGTATGGCCTGGCAGCAGTCTTTTACGTGATCGGCCTGGTGGTCGTTTTTGCTGTGATTGGCCTGGAAGGAAACCCGAACC
>DATAKV010000380.1:0-3993 GCA_036261375.1 Anaerolineales bacterium | reverse complement strand
CTGTTCTCCACCATGGTCGCCAGTGTGATCAGTACCTATACGACCACTGCCTATCACACCTGCCTGTACCTGTGGGCCCGTAATGTCGAAGTCGCCCAGACAGCGGGACAGCCCATGCAGGTTGCAGCGCCGGCTCCGCTGGCCGCTGTGTTGGGAAATTTGTAATTGAAAAGCCTTGCACATTTTGCCTTGTGCGGGGCTTATAATTTTCATAGAGAAGAGATTGCATGCCAGGAACAGTCCCACAACAACCGCGTCGCGAATTAATTTCATGGGAGGAAGTGGATCGCCTCATCGACCACCTGATCCCGCAGTTCAAGCGTGAATTCACGGCCATGATTATGGTCACGCGAGGCGGAGTCATCCCCGGAGGGATGCTTGCCGAAGCCATGGATATCACCCATATCCTGACGGCCGCCGTCGATTTTCCTGCACAGTCTGCCAGTGAAAAGGCCAAACTAATGGTCTGGCCGCAGTTCATCCAGTTCCCCTCGGATGACAAGCTGCGCGGCCGTCCCACCCTGATCGTGGATGACGTCTGGGGGTCCGGGCGGACGATCACGGCGGTGAAGAACCGTGTCTCTGCTGCCGGTGGGTTTCCCGAGACCTGCGTTCTGCATTTCA
Source organism: Anaerolineales bacterium (assembly GCA_036261375.1). Taxonomy (GTDB): domain Bacteria; phylum Chloroflexota; class Anaerolineae; order Anaerolineales; family Villigracilaceae; genus Defluviilinea. Next base: position 3,369 of record DATAKV010000380.1, on the reverse strand, counting down.
ACCCGTATCGCAACCTGTTCGGACACGTGCGGCCGGATTATTACGCTGCAATCACCGATGCCTTTACCATCTATCCCTGGGAGATCGATCGCGGCGCAGACCAGGTCCTGCTCAAGAGCCTGTAGCTGTTCATGAAGCTGATCGACACGCGCCCGGCCCATCGGATCGACACACTACGGGGGAATTCATATTTCACCGATCTGCCGGAATCCATTTTGCAGGAAATTACTGCCCACATGCATCTGCGTGAATACCAGCGCGGCGATGTGTTGTTCTGGGAAGCTGATACGTGCGATGGCCTGCATATCATCGAAACGGGCAGTGCAAAGATTTACCGTCTCTCGCCTCAGGGACGGCAGTACATCGTCCGGATTCTGCAAGAAGGGGATACATTTGCCGAAGTGCCGGCCTTCGATGGGGGCACGAATCCGGTCAATGTGGAGGCGCTCGAGACCTGCCGGGTGTGGGTGATCGAGAGCGAGAAGCTGCGAGCACTTGTGGCAGAATATCCGCTGTTTGCCCAGAAGGTGTTGTCGAATTTTGGGGAGATGCTGCGCAACCTGGTCCGCATGGTCAGCGAAATGGCGTTCTATCAGGTGACGCACCGGCTGGCGCGGCTGATCAGCGAGTTCCCGTCCGAAGGGCAGCGCCCTCATTGGACACAGGAACAGCTGGCGGCCCAGCTGGGGACCGTGAGGGAGGTTGTCGCCCGGTCGCTTAAGGAACTGGAGCGGAGCGGCGCGATCCGCATCGAGGACCGTCGCATCCACATCGCGGATAAGAACGTGCTAAGGCAGTGGATCCATCCCAATTAAGTATTAAGCGGACGCAACAAGCGTCCGCTAACTTTTTCAAGAACCTTGTACAAGCTTAAAGCCTTTGCAAGGTATGTACTATGGCAACACTTCGAATCCGGAGATTGTCAAGACCAGCTCGTCATCAATCGCTTCTTCGACAAAATCGATATCGACCTGCTCAGGAAAGCCATACGTATCATCATAGGAAACGGTCACTTCATCCGCTTCGCCATCAATGGCCTTTTCCAGCTCGGAAAAGATCTTATCGATGGTCTCATAACGCTGGAAGAATTCCAGGCTGGCCGGGTCGATCTTGTTGCCGTTCTGATACTCCATGGAGGCTACGTTTCCATCCTGCACTTCCACGACCAGCGGCATATTCTCGGAGAATGCGCAGAAGCAAACCATGTTCAGGTTAAACCGATAATGGGAAATGCCAGCGGCCTCCCATTGTTGGCGGGCGCTTTCAATATCTCCCGAGACCCCCGTGGGAAGGTCCGTTGGGATTTCAGTGGGAATCTCTGTTGGAAATTCAGTTGCCATGCCTGAACAGGCCGTTAAAACGAATGCCATAACAATAATCAAGAATTTTCTCATTCTCTCTCCTTTTCTTGTCTGGTGAAGCCTTATCCTTACTCGCCTGGCGATAAGGAAGTTGGAAAAGTTCCCGCCCTACTTAACGACAAAGCGGACGTGATAGATACGTCCGCTTTGTCGTTATCAAGTTGTGTTTATGGCAGTGCTTCAAAATCTGAGATGGTCAGATAGATTTCCTCATCTGCGGCCTGCTGGTCGAAGTCGATGGTCACCTGGGTGGGGAAACCGAAGGTCTCATCGTACTCCACGGTCACCGAATCGGCTTCGGCGTGAGCTTTTTCCAGCTCGGCAAAGATCCGGTCGACGGTGGCATAGCGGTTGAACAGCTCCAGGCTGTTGGGATCGAGCTCGTTGCCACTCGCATATTCCATGGATACGACTTCGCCGTCCTGTACTTCGATGATCAGGGGCATATCCTGGGTGAAGATGCAGAAGCAGCTGATTGCCACATTGAACCGATAATGCGAAATACCGGCGTCCTGCCATTTGTCGCGTGCGATGTCAAAATCGCTGCTGGCGGCTCCGACGGAGGCGCAGGCTGTCAATACGACTGCCATAAGGATAAATAGGAAGTTTCTCATTTTCTCTCCATTTCTTTTTCGGCAAGCCTTCGAAAGGCTATCCTTTTGATTTCTCCTAGTCTGACGATATGCCTGCCGCAAATGTTCCCGGAAGAGTCAGAATTTAGTCGTCCAGTTCCTGTTCCTGTACGGGTACTGTGACGGTAATATCCTCATGATCCCTGAAGTGCAGGGTCAGCTCCACCTGATCCCCTACATTCAAATCCCTGTTCAGCCCGATGAACATCACGTGCCATCCGCCGGGTGCAAATTCGAGGCTTGTATTTCCGTCGATGGCCACAGACATGGCATGGTGCATCTGCATGACATCGCCCTCCATTTTGCTTTCATGCAGCTCCACGGCCCCGGCAACCTCGGAAGAGGCGCCTGTCAATTCGTCGGCGGCGTCTGAGCGGTTCTGGATCAGGAAATAGGCTGCCCCATTTCCCTCCTTCGCGGATGGACGCATCCAAGCTTTGCTGACTTCGATACCGGTCGATGCACCGCATGCACTCAGCAGGAACAGGCCTGCCAGCACGATCATTCGAAATGGTTTCATTCTCGATCCTCGTTGGTTTTGGTTTATGCATAACTATATCACCAATAAAAAGACGCTGTCCATGTGGACAGCGTCTCCGGTAATCACGGATAAATGGTTACGGCTGGGCTTCCGTTTGATAGTAGGTTCCCGTCTGCAGCAGTGACATGTCATCCACCGATTGGGCGGCGAGCATCTGCGCCTGGCGGGCCAGGTTTGTGGATTCGGCCAGGATCTCCAGCGCATATTCAGGGTTGTGGAAACCGGTACTGTTCTCGGCGGACACGAAATCCCACATGAACTGGGCCTTACGGTGAAGATTCCGGGCCTGGTCGAGCAGGTCCGCATCGGCATCCGGATCGGCAGCCGCCAGCTTGATGGCGTTGATCGCGTCGACGAGCGCATCCTCGGTGGCGATCTTGGTATTCGCAACCTGCTCCTGGATCTCGTTCACGCGGCTGACCACGTACTCACTGTCGGTGTGGCATTGACCGCAGGCCAGCTCGGGGTTGAGCAGGGGGCTGTGGACATCATGTGTGGAGTATTTCGCCGCACCATCCCGCACATAGGGCATATGGCAGTCGGCGCAGGAGACGCCTGCGTTGTAGTGCGTGGAGCCGGCAGTGAAGAACTCGAATTCGGGGTGCTGGGCCTTGATCATCGGCGTTCCCGCTTCGGGATACTCCCAGTCTTTGAAGCCGGCTTCTTCGTAATACTCGATGATCTGGCCGACTTCTGTGCCTTTGGCCCATGGGAAGGTCAGGTACTTGCCATCGCCCTTGAAATAGTATTCCACGTGGCAGGTGGCACATACGACAGTCCGCATTTCCTGGCGGGTGAAGGTGGTCCAGTCCTTGCCCTGGGCTTTGAGTGCCTC
>DATAKV010000377.1:0-12855 GCA_036261375.1 Anaerolineales bacterium | reverse complement strand
CCCGAGCATGCCGCGTCCTTCGATGGTCACCAGCCTCTGCTTGCGGATGGCAGTCACAGCTTTGATCACTTTTTCGGCTTTATAGCTCTTGCCGTTGGAATGGCCGTTTGAGACCAGGCGGGTTCCCGGGTGGGAAGGATTGAATGTGTTGCAGATGCGTAAGCCAATCCCTGCCTCGACCACCGGGCGGATGGTCTTCGGGTGCAGTACCTTCGCACCATAATAGGCCAGCTCTGCAATTTCGCCGTAACTGATCTCAGGCAGCGTCTGTGCGTCCGGTGCAATGCGTGGATCGGTGGTCATGACCCCATCCACATCCGTCCAGATCCAGACGTCGTCGGCGGGCAGGGCGGACCCGATGATCGCCGCCGTGTAGTCACTGCCGCCTCGCCCCAGTGTGGTGATGACTCCCTCAGGAGTCGCACCGATGAACCCAGTGACGATCGGCACGATCCCATCTTTCAGCAACGGATTCAAAACTGCCCTTGTTTTTTCTGTTGTAACTTTGATATCGGGATGCGCATTTTGGAAGTGCGCGTTCGTAAGAATGAACTCTGTGGCTTCTATTGCTCTTGCTTTAATCCCTGCTTCCTTCGAAATGGCCGCCAACAATCGCACGCTCATCCGTTCGCCCAGGGAGGCTACCGCATCGAGCGCCCGCGGGCTGGCTTCGCCGAGTACCGCAATCGCTTTACAAAAATCTACGAAAGAGAGAATGAGTGCAGCGATCTCGCCTTTGGTTTCTGCGCACAAGCTCCCACTCTGGACCAGCTCATCGACTGCCGAAAAGTGCTTATGCCGCAGGACAGTTTCAGCTTCAGGCAGCGATCCAAGGTTCCCCCTTGAGGCCAGCGAAGCTGATTGCAGCAGCAGGTCCGTTACACCGGACATGGCGGACGTGACCACGACCACGCGTGGAAATTGTTCCTCTACATCCCGGATGATCTGCACCGCCTGGGATAGGGCTGCGGATGAGCCCACCGATGTCCCACCAAATTTCATGACCAGCGTTTTTGTCGGCATAGCAATCTCCTGTTTTCACCATGACGTGTCACGAAGGAGCACGAAGGTTTAGGGTTTTCCTTAGTGACACTTTGTGTCCTTTGTGGTGAAGGATTAAGATAAACATAACGCCCCACGTTTCCGTGAGGCGTTATGTGTTTCGAGAGGTCCGGTTATTTCAGTAACTTCACTCCAAGCACAAACTCCTCACGGAAAACCGAGAGGTAGTCATGGTCATGGACATGCTGAAGTGGGCCGAGTTCATATTGGGCGGAATTCTATGCCAGGGAGGGGAATTGGTCAAGAGGGAAAACCAGGAACAAAATGTTGGACACGATACAGAGTGAACATCCGAATCGGAAAACTCGCACTTGACTTATTTCCGATTAGGCCTATAATCGGGCGAAATACCTACATCCAGATGAACTCACTCTTTGTCCTCTCACTTATTGTCATCGTTATTGCGGTCCTTATTATTAAGGACCCGGTTTCGGTTAGGATGGCAACGGTGAGAGTGAAGAAATAACACACACCTTAGAAAGTGCAAAAAGCCGCCCTAACCACGGGCGGTTTTTTTGTACCCCACCCCCGGCCCCTCCCCATACCTTTGTTATGGAGAGGGAAGTTGAAGGAGCCGCATGCGATCTGACACCGTCAAAAAGGGATATGAGAAAGCGCCGCACCGGGCCTTGCTGCGTGCAACCGGTCTTAAGGATGAGGATTTCGATAAGCCCTTCGTAGCCATCGTGAATTCGTATGTGGATGTGGTGCCGGGACACGTCCATCTGCAGGAGTTTGGCAAGCTGGTGAAGGATGCGGTCCGGGCCGCAGGCGGTGTGCCGTTCGAGTTCAATACCATTGGTGTGGACGATGGGATTGCCATGGGCCACATGGGGATGAAGTATTCCCTTCCCTCCCGTGAGCTGATCGCCGACTGCGTGGAGACGATGATCGAAGCCCACCGCTTTGACGCCATGGTCTGCATCCCGAACTGCGACAAGATCGTGCCGGGCATGCTGCTGGCAGCGATGCGGGTCAACGTCCCGACCATCTTTGTCTCTGGCGGAGCGATGAAAGCGGGGATGACCCCCGAAGGCGAGACGATTGATTTGATCTCTGTATTCGAAGGCGTGGGGGCTTATTCAGCCGGAAAGATCGACGAACGACGATTGACAACTTTGGAAAAATTTGCCTGTCCCTCCTGCGGATCATGTTCCGGAATGTTCACGGCAAACTCGATGAACTGCCTGATGGAAGTGATCGGCCTGGCCCTGCCGTTCAACGGGTCCGCTCTGGCGAAGACTCCCGAGCGCGAGGCGCTGGCCCGCCAGGCGGCCGCCCAGATCATGACGTTGATCGACCTGGATCTCAAGCCGCGCGACATCGTTACCGCTGAAGCAATCGACGATGCCTTTGCACTGGATATGGCGATGGGCGGCTCGTCGAACACTGTTCTGCACACCCTGGCGCTGGCCAACGAAGCCGGCGTGGAGTATCCCCTGGAGCGCATCAATACCGTGGCAGACAGGGTTCCCCACATTTGCAAGGTGAGTCCTGCGGGCAAGTGGCATATGGAGGATGTCCATCGTGCAGGAGGGATCCCCGCCATCCTGAACGAGATCCAGTGGGGAACGGGCATGCTGCATTTCGACCGCATGACAGTGACAGGCAAGACCCTCGGGGAATCGATCCAGGGCTGCGATATCAGGGATGAAGAAGTGATCCGGCGCTATGACAACGCTCATTCGAAGCGTGGCGGATTGTCCATCCTGTTTGGCAACCTGGCTCCGAAGGGTGCCGTGGTCAAAGTGGGTGGCGTGAGTGAGTCCATGATGAAGTTCGAAGGACCGGCTGTGATCTTTGAATCGCAGGAGGAAGCGATGGCCGGGATTCTGGGGGGGAAAGTCAAAGCGGGTGATTGTGTGGTTGTTCGCTACGAAGGTCCAAAGGGTGGGCCTGGGATGCAGGAGATGCTCTCGCCTACGTCTGCGATCATGGGGATGGGACTGGGCGACAAAGTCGCGCTGATCACAGACGGTCGGTTCAGCGGCGGGACGCGCGGGGCATGCATCGGCCACGTCTCGCCGGAAGCCGCCGCGTTCGGCCCCATTGCCGCGCTGCAGCCCGGAGATGTGATCGAGATCGATCTAACGGCGCGCACTCTCAATGTCAGTCTGACAGAGGCGGAGATTCAGAGCCGGCTGGCGGCCCTGCCTCCCTTCCAATCCAGAACCACCTCCAAGTGGTTGAAGCGTTATTCGTATTTTGTCACCAGCGCCGATACAGGTGCGGTGTTATCGACAGACCATGGACAATAGACGATAGACCATCATGGTCCATCGTCCATCGTCCACAGTCCAAAGGAGCAGCAATGAAGAAAAAAGGTGCAGAAATTGTCTGGGAGTGTCTGGTGTGTGAGGGGGTGGATGTCGTCTTTGGTTATCCCGGTGGTGCGAATATGCCGATCTACGATGCGATGTTGAACTATCCTGTCCATCATGTGCTGGTACGGCACGAGCAGGGCGCCGCGCATATGGCGGATGGATATGCGCGTGCCTCCGGCAAGGTCGGGGTGGCGATGGCAACCTCTGGCCCCGGTGCGACGAATCTGGTTACCGGCATTTGCACGGCGATGATGGATTCGGTCCCGGTCGTGTTTATCACGGGCCAGGTGGCCGCCCACCTGATCGGCGGTGACGCGTTCCAGGAGACCGATGTGACCGGCATCACGCTGCCGATCACCAAGCACAACTATCTTGTGACACGCGCCGATGAAATTGCCGAGACGATCCGTGAAGCCTTCTATATCGCCCGCAGCGGCCGGCCCGGTCCCGTATTGATCGATATCTGCAAGAATGCCCAGGTCGAGTCCTGTGAATTTATCTATCCTGAAGAAGTCAAGCTGATGGGCTACCAGCCCGTGACCCGCTCGCCGCGTAACCTGCTGGACCAGGCGGTGGAATTGATCGAGCGGGCGAAAAAACCGATCATCCTGTGCGGGCACGGCGTACTGATGTCGAAAGCGGAAGAGCAGTTGATGCAGTTCGCCGTCAAGACCCAGACCCCTGTGGCAAGTACACTGCTTGGACTCGGCGCGTTCCCGGCTTCGCATGAATTGAGTCTTGGCATGATGGGCATGCATGGGGAATTCCATACCAACATGGCGATCCAGAATTCCGATCTGATCCTTGCTTTTGGTATGCGCTTTGACGACCGCGTGACCGGCACGCTGAAAACGTATGCACCGCGCGCCAAGAAGATCCACATTGAGATCGATCCATCGGAGATCCACAAGAATGTGTTTGTCGATGTGCCGCTGGTGGGCGATGTACGGAATGTGCTCAGCGACCTGATCCCGCTGGTGGACGAATACGACCATGATGAGTGGAAGCAGGAGATCGACGGCTGGAAAGCCGATGCCGATACCCGCAGCATTATGAACTGGGAGGAAGACGGCAAACTGTACGTAGCCCATTTGATCGCCGATATCTGGAAGGCTACGGATGGGAATGCCATCGTAACCACCGATGTGGGGCAGCACCAGATGTGGGCCGCGCAGTATTACTTCTTGGAAAAACCGAATCGCTGGCTGACGTCGGGCGGGGCGGGGACGATGGGCTTCGGTCTCCCCTCAGCGATTGGCGCCTGGTTCGCAGCCAAGGACCAGGAAATCTGGGCGATCGCCGGCGACGGAGGATTCCAGATGACGGCCGCCGAGCTGACCACAGCTGTCCAGGAAGGTGCGAATGTGAAAGTCGCCATCATGAACAACAACTTCCTGGGCATGGTGCGCCAGTGGCAGGAGTTCTTCTTCGAGAAGCGCTATTCCGCTGTCAATATGCTTACACCTGATTTCGTCAAACTGGCCGAGGCGCACAGGGTCCCTGCACGCCTGGTGACCCGTCATGAGGACGTTCATGAAGCCATCGAATGGGCGCGCGGAATAAAAGGGCCGGTTGTCCTTGAATTCCGGGTGGAACAGGAAGAAGCGGTATTCCCCATGGTTCCCCAGGGTGCCGCTCTTCACGAAATGATCCGCAGGCCGGTAAGGCAAAACGCGTAAAAAGACGATGGACGATGGACAATAGACCATGGTCAATCGTCCATCGTCGATGGTCAAAAAAGGAGCAGAAATGAATTACACCTTCGTCGCATTGGCAGAGAACAAACCCGGTGTCTTGAACCGCGTGGCGTCCCTATTCCGACGCCGCAATTTCAATATCGAGTCCATCACGGCAGGAAGGACCGAAAGTCCCAATACCTCGCGCATCACCATCGTCGTGGACTGTCCCAATGGCGATATCGATGCCCACCGCATCGAGGCCAATCTCTACAAGCTGGTCAACGTCATCGATGTGCAGGATGTCACCCACCAGCCTTCGGTCACCCGTGACCTTGCGCTCATCAAAGTCCGGGTCGGGCCTGAGCGCCGCGCCGAAGTCAACGGCCTGGCCGAGATCTTCCGCGCCCGCATCGTGGACGTGGCGAGTGATTCGCTGATCGTGGAGATCACCGGCACCGAAGACAAGATCGAGAGCATGATCGAGCTCCTGCGGCCGATCGGCATCGTTGAGGTCGTGCGGACCGGGCAGATCGCCATGACCCGCGGCGTCAATGACGGCGTGCGCCGCGTGGCCGGCACAAACGGCAACCGCTATGAAGATGTCATGGAACTGGCAGAGATGGCGCCGTAGTTTGGACGGTGGACAATCGACTATGGACGATAGCATAGGGTCAATGGTCAATCATCCATGGTCAAAAAGGAAATCATTCGAACTTTAGAAGGAGATGCAAGGTTATGGCAAAAATAAACTTTGGCGGTGTCGAAGAGGAAGTCGTTACTCGCGATGAATTTCCGCTCGAAAAAGCGCGTGAGGTATTGAAGGACGAAGTGGTCGCAGTGCTGGGCTACGGCGTGCAGGGACCGGCCCAGGCGATGAATATGCGCGACAACGGGATCAGGGTCATTATTGGCCAGCGCGAAGGCACGAAGAACTGGACCAAGGCGCTAGAAGATGGCTGGGTGCCTGGCGAGACATTGTTTTCTGTGGAAGAAGCAGCAGAACGAGGGACTGTCGTCCAGTATTTATTGTCCGATGCGGGTCAGCGCTCGCAGTGGTCGAAGATCGTGGAATGTCTCGACGAAGGGGATATGCTGTATTTCTCGCACGGCTTTTCGGTCACGTTCAAGGACGATACCGGTGTAATCCCGCCTCCACACGTGGACGTGGCTCTGGTTGCCCCCAAGGGATCAGGCCGCAGCGTCCGAACGAACTTCCTGGACGGGTCGGGGATCAATGCCAGTTTCGCCATCCACCAGGATGCGACCGGACTCGCCTACGAACGGGCCATCGCCCTGGGTATCGCCATCGGCGCCGGCTATCTGTTCCCGACGACATTCGAGAACGAAGTGTACTCCGACCTGACCGGCGAGCGCGGCGTGCTGATGGGTGCGCTGGCGGGTGTGATGGAAGCCCAGTACGACGTACTGCGTAAGCATGGACATTCCCCCTCGGAAGCCTTCAATGAAACGGTCGAGGAGCTGACCCAGTCGCTGATCCGTCTCGTCGGCCAGAACGGCATGGACTGGATGTATGCCAACTGCTCGACCACCGCCCAGCGCGGCGCGCTTGATTGGAAAGACCGGTTCCGGGATGCAGTCGCACCGGTGTTTACTGATCTTTATCAGAGTGTGATCTCAGGCACGGAAGCCCGCATCACGCTCGAAGCCAACAGCCGTCCCGATTACCGGGAACAGCTTGATAAAGAACTGGCAGCCATTCGTGACTCCGAAATGTGGCAGGCCGGCGCGGCCGTTCGATCCTTGCGCCCCGAAAACTGGAAGCAGTAGACGGGTATACACGTACTCAAGTAGACATGTTTACGTGTATCCGTGTCTACTTGTGTACGTTTCCAAAAGGAAGGCTACGATGAAGAACAACAACTATGTCAAGATCTTTGACACAACATTGCGCGACGGTGAACAATCCCCCGGCGCGACGATGACCTCCGCGGAAAAGCTGGAAGTAGCACGGTCCCTGGCGCGCATGGGCGTGGACATTATCGAAGCAGGATTCCCGGCCGCCTCGCCCGATGACCTGGAGGCCGTCAGGCGGATCGCGCTCGAAATTGGATGCCCCGGCGAAAACGAACCGGATGCAAAGGTCCCGGTCATCGCCGGGCTGGCGCGAGCCAATAAGGCCGATATCGACAAAGCCTGGGAAGCCATTCAGGGCGCGGCCAGGCCGCGTATTCATACGTTCCTGGCTACTTCCGCAATCCACATGAAACACAAGCTCAAAATGGACCCGGAGGAGGTTGTGCAGCGTGTCTCCGAGATGGTTGCCTATGCTCGTTCCCTGTGTGAGGATGTGGAATTCTCACCAGAAGATGCCGGCCGTTCAGATCCCGACTTTTTGTATGTTGTTTTAGGCGAAGCCATCAAAGCAGGCGCGACCACTCTGAACATTCCGGATACGGTCGGATACACCACGCCCGAAGAATACTTTGCCTTGATTGACGGCATCATCAAGAATACGCCGGGAATGCACGATGGGATCACGGTCTCCGTCCACTGCCACGATGACCTGGGGATGGCGACGGCCAATACGCTGGCGGGAATCCGCGCCGGGGCGCGCCAGGCGGAAGTGACGATCAACGGCATCGGCGAGCGTGCCGGCAACACATCTCTGGAGGAAGTGGTCATGGCGTTGAAGACCCGCAAGCCCGTCTTCAACCTGGATACGGGGATCGAAACACAGCAAATCTCGCGCGTGAGCAAGCAGGTCAGCAACTACACCGGCATCGTCGTCCAGCCCAACAAGGCGATCGTCGGCGCGAACGCGTTTGCTCACGAAGCCGGTATCCACCAGGACGGCATGCTGAAACACCAGACCACGTATGAGATCATGCGCCCGGAGGACGTGGGGGTCAATCAGACCAAGCTGGTGCTGGGCAAGCATTCCGGCCGTCATGCCCTGCGAAACCGCTTAGCTGAAATGGGACACTCGCTCGATGAGCTTGAGCTCGATAAAGCCTTTGCCCGCTTCAAGGAATTGGCCGATCGCAAGAAAGTCATCACCGACGTCGACCTGGAAGCGGTCATTGCCGACGAGTTCTACAGGCCGCGAGATGTCTTTTATCTGGAAGGCATGCAGGTCACCTGTGGCACGTTCGGCATGCCAACCGCCACCGTCCGTTTGAAGGGACCGGATGGCAAGGTCCATATGCAGGCGACAACCGGCTCGGGTCCGGTGGACGCGGCTTATAAGGCAATCGACCAGATCGTCAAGACACCGAATACCCTGCTGGAATTCAACGTCCATGCAATTACCGAGGGCATCGATGCACTGGGTGAAGTGACCGTTCGCATTCGCGGGGAGAATGGCCTTCACACGATGGACGCCCAAAGTGAAGTCCTGTACCAGCGCGTGTTCGGCGGGCACGGCGCGGACACCGACATCATCGTCGCCAGCGCCAAGGCCTATCTCAACGCGCTGAACAAACTGATCATCGCCCAGACCGAAGGTACGGAGCCGGTCCATGCCAATCACAATCACGGCGTCATGCTGGGATAGTACAAAGGAGACATCATGAATACCCAAGATGAAACACAGGATACTGTCCAAACCACTGCCTACAACCCGTTCCCGGAACCGCAGACGATCCCGTGTGGTTGGGATCTGAGCGAACTGACTGCACCGCCTGCGGCCGAGTCAGACAAGGATGAAGCTGCCGCCAGGTAATCTGTCGATGTGATATGTATATGCCAAAAACCTTATTTCAAAAAATTTGGGATTCACATGTTGTCGCCGAACAGCCCAATTCTCCGGCGGTCCTGTATATCGACTTGCATCTCGTCCATGAGGTAACCTCTCCTCAGGCGTTCACCGGTCTGCGTCAGCGTGGTCTCAAGATCCGCCGCCCGGATAAAACTCTCGCCACGATGGACCATTCCATCCCGACCACACCTCTGCATGTCCCGATTGCCGATGCGCTGGCAGCGGCGCAGATCAAACAGATGGAGACGAACGCCGCCGAGTTCGGGATCACACTGCACGGTATGGATAGTCCTCACCGCGGCATCGTCCATGTCATCGGCCCTGAGCTCGGGCGCACTCAGCCGGGCATGACCATCGTGTGCGGCGACAGCCACACAGCTACTCATGGCGCCTTTGGTGCGCTGGCCTTTGGTATCGGCACGTCTGAAGTGGAGCACGTCCTTGCCACACAATGCCTGCTGCAGAAGAAACCGAAAACCTATGAAGTGCGGATCGACGGAACACTGGCGAAAGGTGTTTCTGCAAAGGACATCATCCTTGCCCTCATCGCCCGGATCGGCGTGGGAGGGGGAACGGGTCATGTCCTCGAATATACCGGTGAAGCCATCCGTGGTCTGGGCATGGAGCAGCGCATGACCATCTGCAACATGTCGATTGAGGGTGGGGCGCGGGCGGGGATGATCGCCCCTGACGACACGACCTTCGAGTACTTATATGGCCGTGAGTTCGCTCCCAAAGGCGATGAATGGGACAAGGCGGTTGCACAGTGGAGATCGCTTCCCACCGACGAAGGTGCGACGTATGACAAGTCCATCACCCTCGACGCCTCCGAGCTCGAGCCTATGATCACCTACGGCACCAATCCCGGCATGGGGATCAAGATCACCGAGCGCATTCCCGGCCTGGAGATCTGCCGCGACGCTAACCAGCGCGCCGCCTATGAAAAAGCACTAACCTACATGGGGCTCCAGCCGGGACAATCGCTGCTCGGCCAGAAAGTGGACGTGGTCTTCATCGGTTCCTGCACCAACTCACGCATATCCGATTTACGGCTGGCGGCTTCGCTGCTCAAAGGCCGGAAAGTCGCCGATGGCACGCGGGTCATGGTCGTCCCGGGCTCGCAGGATGTAAAGAAACAGGCAGAACAGGAAGGCCTTGATCAGGTGTTCAAAGAGGCCGGGGCGGAGTGGCGTGAAGCTGGCTGCAGTATGTGTATTGCCATGAACGGCGACAACCTGTTACCGGGGCAGTACGCAGTTTCGACGAGCAACCGCAACTTCGAAGGCCGCCAGGGCAAAGGCGGGCGGACGTTCCTTGCCTCTCCATTAACTGCGGCGGCCACTGCCATTACTGGCAAAGTGACAGATGTGCGCACACTATTAAGCTGAATCTATGGTCACCGATAAAGTCTGGAAACTGCCCGAGATCGTCAACCGCTTTCTCTCCTATCGCGCCGCCATCCCTCTCGCCCAGGAACAGATCGGCATAATGATGTCCATCCTCAAGTCGCGCCGGGAGCCGGTTGAGAAATTTCTCGACCTGGGTTGCGGGGATGGAATTTTAGGCGCGGCGATCCTGGGCGAGTACCCGTCTGCGCAAGGCACCCTGGTAGACTTTTCCGAGCCGATGCTCCAGCAGGCGCGCGAACAGCTCCGTGAGTATTCGGATCAGCTTACCTTTGAAAACCTGGATTACGGCGATCCTGCCTGGACCGGGCGAATCAAGGCTCCCTTCGATGCAATTGTGTCCGGCTATTCCATCCACCACCAGCCGGATTCACGCAAATTTGCCATCTACCAGGACATATTTTCTCTGCTTAAACCCGGCGGCTGGTTCGTCAACATCGAGCATGTCTCCTCGGCCGCCCAGCTCAATATCGACCTGTTCGAGCATCACTATGTATCGGCGCGCCATGCCATCGAAAAGCAACAGGGCGGCACTCGAACCTTCAAACAGATCGAGGATGAATACAAGAACCGTCCCGACAAGTCTGCCAATCTCCTGGTGCCTGTCGAACTCCAATGTGACTGGCTGCGCGAGATCGGCTATGAAGAAGTGGATTGCTACTTCCGCATCTACGAGCTCGCTGTCTTCGCCGGGCGAAGACCCAATCTCAAATCGCAAATCTAACATCGGAAATCACCTTATGCCTCAATTTACCAACCTCTCCTCCCGCGTCATCCCTCTTCCCATCACCGATGTGGATACGGACCAGATCGTCCCTGCCCAGTTCCTGAAGATCACTGACAAGAACGGCCTGGCCGATGTCCTGTTCTATCACTGGCGCTACAACGAGGATGGCACACCCAGGTTGGACTTTGTCATCAACAAACCGGAATATCGCGGCGCGCGCATCCTGCTGGCAGGGGATAATTTCGGCTGCGGCTCGAGCCGGGAGCATGCGCCCTGGGCGCTGACCGCCTACGGGTTCCGGGCCGTGATCTGCACCTCCTTTGCCGATATTTTTCGCAGCAATTCGCTCAAGAATGGACTGCTGCCGGTCATTGTCGATTATAAGACCCACCAGATGCTGTTCGATCTGCTTGAAGAAGTGCCGGATACCGAGCTGACCATCGACCTGGCCACACAGACGCTGACCTTCCCGCATGGCTCGGTTATATTCCCGATCGACTCATTCAATAAAACCTGCCTGCTCAACGGCGTGGACGAGCTGGGCTATATCCTGGGTTTTGAAGAAGAGATTGCCGAATTTGAAAAAAGACAATAGACGACAGTTGTTTATTGTCAGAGAAGAGAAACGATGACGCATATTCAGATCTACGACACCACCCTGCGCGATGGAACACAGTCCGAAGGATTTACCCTTTCGAGCAATGACAAGGTCCGCATTGCCCAGAAGCTGGATGAGATCGGCGTAACCTTCATCGAAGGCGGCTGGCCTGGTTCCAACCCCAAGGATGTCGAGTTCTTCGAGCGGGCGCGCGATATGGAGTGGAGGAACGCCCTGATCGCGGCGTTCGGCTCCACCTGCCGCGTCAAGGGCGGACCCGAGGACGATGCCAATATCAAGGCGCTGATCGATTCACATACCCCGGTCTGTACGATCTTTGGCAAGACATGGACACTCCATGTAAAAGATGTTTTGTTGACCACGCTGGAGGACAACCTGCGGATTATCGAGCAGTCCGTGGCGTATCTGAAGGCGAACGGTAAGCGCATCATCTACGATGCCGAGCATTTCTTCGACGGCTACAAAACGGACTCTTCCTACGCTCTTGAAACGCTTCGAGCAGCGGTCCGCGGCGGCGCAGAAACGGTGGTTCTGTGCGATACCAACGGCGGCACACTTCCCTGGGAGGTGGAACAAATTATTCGAGATCTCAAGCCGGTTCTCAACCACCCGTTCGGTATCCACACCCACAACGACTCGGAGTGCGCGGTTGTCAATTCCCTGACCGCTGTCCGCGAAGGCGCCATTCAGGTGCAGGGGACGATCAACGGTGTGGGGGAGCGCTGCGGCAATGCCAACCTGGTTTCGATCATGGCCGACCTTGAGCTCAAAATGGGATACCGCTGTCTACCAGAAGGGAAGATCGACTGTCTTTATGAGCTTTCGCATTTTGTAGCGGAAGTGGCCAACCTTACCCCGGATGAACACCTGCCTTTTGTCGGTAAATCTGCTTTTGCCCATAAAGGCGGGGTCCATGTGGCGGCGATGCGGCGCAGCGCCCAATCCTACCAGCATATCGAGCCGGAGCTCGTCGGCAACAAGATGCGCGTGGTGGTCTCCGATCTCTCCGGCCGCGGCAATCTGCTCAGCAAAGCGGAGGAGCACGGTGTGGAAGTGGAAGGCGCGGAGGTCCTGCCTGTGCTCAACGAGGTCAAGGAACTGGAAGCGCGTGGCTTCTCATTTGAGGCTGCCGAGGCTTCGGTGACCATGATGCTCAAACGCCAGGAATATGGCTATGAGCCTCCCTTTGAGCTTGTGGACTTTTTTGTCAACGTCGAGCACCGCCAGGGACGCGGCATCTTCGCTGAGGCGATGGTCAAGGTCAGGGTGCAGGGTGAGCTGCTCCACACGGCGGCAGAGGGCAATGGTCCGGTTAACGCG
>DATAKV010000374.1:0-4449 GCA_036261375.1 Anaerolineales bacterium | reverse complement strand
GTCACTGGATGAGAACCTGATGCTCAAGTCGATACCGGGAGTCTTCTGCGCCGGGGAGATGCTCGACTGGGAAGCCCCGACGGGAGGTTATTTGTTGACAGCCTGCTTTGCCAGTGGGTACACAGCCGGGCAGGGTGTGCTGAAATGGTTTGGTGATTAACCATGGGGATACAAGGATACAGAGACTCTTAAAAAAGAATCTCTGTATTCAAGGTGAAGAGGCATGCTTCCTCCTCACCTTGAAATCCAGGAGACAATCTTCACTCAATGAGTAGAGTTGGGCGCACCTCACTTGCATCGCCATCTGTATCAAAGATCTGCGCAGCAACCCATTGGTAATCACTGGGCACAGGTGCGCCAAAATCGGCATTCCATTTTCCGTTCAAGTCCGTCGAGACTTCCATGGCCCAGGCGTCATTTTCAAAGCCGATTGCAGCCCAGACCGTTCTGCCAAACGGCTCAGGAGCGGTCCCCTGCAGCAGGCCAAGCGTGGTGTCGAACAAGTCAAAGGTGAGCGCTTCAAGCACGATATCCCTGGTCGTGACACCGTCCGAAACGATGACCTGATACCCCGGCTGCAGGTCGATCTGGTCTCCCACCCAGTGACTGATCGTTCCACTAGGGTCTGTTTCGGGGGTTGTCGACTCCAGAACCAGGTTGCCGCCAGGAGCACCGTAAATCCGGAAGTTTAAAGCCGTATTCGGTAGAAAGGCCTCTGCTCTGAACCAGTCGTCTGTGATCTGTACGACGACATGCGTGCTGAGAATGTGCCATTCGACCGAGGTAGCATTGCTCTCATCATCGCGGATTTCAGTTCGACCTGCCATGCCTTCCACCAGGTCGATGGCAATCGAATTGAAGTCGGCCAGCCAGACACCATTTTCATCCGCAGTTGGCAGCAGTTCGTTATATCCGTGGGGCCAGACGTGCACCATGGCCTCAGCATCCGCTGTGCCAGTTATGGTGTTGGCAACTTTGTCGACTGTAGTGACCGTCAATTTCCGGACAGTGTGCGTGCGAGGCGCAACACCGTCAGTCAGAGTAACCACATCCCCAACCACAACATCACAGTCTTCCGGGAACCACAACGGCACGAAGAGCGCATTGGGATCCCATTCGGGATGGCCCGATATCCCATCGACTGAGCAGGCTGGCTTTCCCTCAATCGTTGCTGATACAGTTGCCCCGTCCGGCCACTCCCAGCCTTCCACGTATTCCCACTCCGGGAAGACGGAGAAGTGTGGGTCTGGAATGCGCCAGTCGACGGCAGTGGCGTTACCCTGCTCATCCCGGATTTCGGATCGGCCATCGGTTCCCTCAACCAAGTCGAATATATCGGTGAAATCGACCTGCCAGGTATTGGAGGGATCAGCTATCGCTTGCATTTGCTGTCCTGTGGCATGCGGCCAGACATAGACCGCTTGGCCCTCATCGGCTGTTCCGGTCACCGTATTGGCTTCCCGGTCCACCGAAATAACGGTCAGGTTGCGGACGGTGTGTGTACGAACGGTTGCACCATCTGTAAATGTGACTGTATCTCCGATGACAACATCGCAGCCCTCTCCGAAAGGACCATTGAAGAAGCTGCCCGGCGATACCACCTGGGTCGTGCACTCCGACTTGCCCAGAACGGTTATATCGACCAGGGCTCCCTCTGGCCACTCGTTGCCATCGAACCATTCCCATTCGGGAAAGACCACAAAGCGCGGGTTCAGAATATACCAGTCAACCGCTGTGGCATTGGAAGCCTGGTCGACTAGCTCGACCCGGCCGCCTATCCCCAGCTGCAGGTCGAATCCCAGTGAGCCAAAATCCGCCAGCCAGGATCCACCTTCGGCAGAAAGCTGCATATAGGACCCATCGACCCCATGGATCCAGGTGTGTAGGAAGTACTGGGCAGCGTCAAAGACCGCCGTGCCAGCTACCGTGTCGGCATCGACGCTCACCTCGCTGATGACCAGATCCTGGACCTGGTGGGTGAGACTGAGCGGCCCGGCGTGTAACGTGATGAGATCTCCCGCTCCAAGGATGCAGCCCTCAGGGAAGTTCAGAGAGAAGAACGTGTTCGACTGATCCCAGTCCGGGAAGCCGGAGACTGCCTCGGTCGAGCAGGCTTCTTTCCCGGCCACAGAGATGAAGACTACCGCTCCGTCGGGCCACTCATAGCCTTCCAGATAGTTCCACTCGGGGAAAACCGTGAAACGGGTGTTAGGGGCGAAAGCCTCCCAGACGGTGGAATCCTTGTCCTCTTCACGCATGAACAGCCGCAGGCTATCGCCCGGGTTAAGATCAACTGTGAGGCCATTCAGGCTTGGCTCGCGATAGTCAACCGACCAATCGCCGTTAATGTCAGCATTGAAGAAACGCAAACCAGGCGAATCTTCAAAGGAACCTAGGTCGAGGCTTGCGTTCGGCGGGGCGTATCCAGAGACGAGATCGTTATTCACATCCATCGTTGTGATCTTTATATCCTGGATGACCGTCGATTTTTCAGTGATCCCATCGGTTACAGAGACAGTCATACCCGGCATCAGCCGCAGGTCCCCCGTGCTGATCACGGCTGCAGTGCCGTCGAACCAGTCTTGCGGTACTGTCCCTGTAAAATAGTCATAGGTCTGGTCGGTATCGGGATCATACACAGAGAAGTGTAGCTCCGTGTCCACCGGCCAGTCAAAGGCGCGGATCTCATTCTGGGCCAGCCAGATTTCAACGACTTCCTGGTGAACATGCCAGCGGGCGTGCGTCATATCCCCATCCTCGTCCCATTCGAACATTTCACCGCCGGTAAACCATTCCCAGGGCAGCGGAGTGTCGTATCCGCTGAAATCCATGGACCAGGTTCCATTTTCATCCGTGTTCACGCCCAGCCCGATCGGGAGCCGGAAGTGATCGCCGTCGGTCACCATGTAAAATCCATGATCGGCTGATGCGACCCCACTCACAATGCCGTTTTCTGCATCCACGCTTGTAGCAGCCAGCTCGGAAAGCACCAGAGTTTTCTCGAAGTACATGCTCCTGGCCTGGATAACAAATCCCGGTCGAAGATCCAGATTCGGCTGGAAGGAGTAAAAGTTACCTGAGCCGTCCGGGGTGAACGTTGTCCGGTAATCGGGGCGTCTGCCAGTGGCCGGATCGTCTACCTGGACGCTGATGGACTGTCCGGTTGGCCAATCGACGAGAGCATAGGAATTCAGGCGGGCATCCGATTCGATGTGGGGCACAGACGGCTGCATGGCACCATCGTATGCAATATATTGGCCATTGTTGGAAAAGGCAGGGTCATAATCCCCAAAACCCAGCGCGCCTCGAAGCTGGATTGGAGCGCCTCCGGATGAGGATATCTCCCAGATATCGAAGTCGCCACTGGCGTCGGAGGAGAATACAATACTCCTGCCGTTGTTGGACCAGGTCGGTCCACCCTCATTTACCGGTCCGCTGGTGAGTTGGACAGGCTCGCCCGTGCGGCTGCCATTCAGGTCTACTCCAACCTTCCACAGATCGCCGTCGAGGTCGTAGGCAATCCACAGGCCGTCCTTTGACCAGACAGGATTGGAGCCAGTCTCGGCGACCAGGGTTTCATCGCCGCCGGCGATACTGGCCGTCCAGATAGTTCCTTCGCGCTCAAAAACGACTCGCTGGCTGTCAGGCGACCAGTCTCCGCGAATTGCATTCTCGACCAGGAGCGCCGGTGTCCCGCCTGCCGGCGGCAACAGGTATAAGCTTGGATCCCCATAGGGACCGCGGTCGAAGAGGATCCAGCTGCCATCGGGCGACCAGTCTGCATCGTTGCCACCATCCGCACCGGGCAGAGGCTGGCTCATTCGAGTCTTAATGTCGGTAATGTAGAGTGCATGGAAGTTTGCATCGGTCACATCATGAACGATTCGCTTTCCATCCGGTGACCAGCTGGGGTTGTACTCGCCCGTATCTTCCAGGGTGGTCAGGCGTTCGACTTTTCCACTTTTAGTATTCAGGAGATAGATGTCATAATTGACACAGTTGAGCCATCGGGGTGTGCCGACCAAATCCGCCCAGGCTCCAGTCTCTTCATCATGCGCCTGCACAGTGATCTGGTGATCCTCATAGGTCGGGAAAAGCCCCCAGAGATTAAAGGAAAACCCATGACCATCGGTCATGCCACTTGCAATCTCATTCCCGTTATCCAGAATGCGTACTTGCACCTCACGTGTGGCGTCATCGGGATCCTGGGCCCAGCCAAAGGCATTACAGGAGTTCGCATGGCCAACACCTTCCGAGCCATCATGGCCGCCTTCTGGTGGGGCTGACTCCATCAAGGCATTAACGTTGCCTGTCGCCGGAAATGCCATAACCAGGATGAGAAAGATACTCAGGATATGTACCAGCATCCTCTTGGACTTAAGGATTGTTGAAAGTTCGATGTCCATTTTGATCCCTCCAATGATCAAAGTTCAATGATCCGAATGCGGC
>DATAKV010000443.1:0-1957 GCA_036261375.1 Anaerolineales bacterium | reverse complement strand
AGAAATAATATGGCTTTGAATCCCGTGATTTACTTGTTGGGACGCCGTCTCCGCCTGGCCGTCGTCGGGGGCGGACCCGGCTCCTTTATCGGTGCCATGCACCGCCAGGCAGCCCGGCTCGATGACCGCTATGCGATCGTGACCGGCGTCCTGTCCTCCGATCCGGAAAAGTCCAAGCAGGCCGGCCGCGAGCTCGGGCTGGATCCGGATCGCATGTATTCCAGCGTGCAGGAAATGCTGGCATCCGAAGCCTCCCGCCCCGACGGCGTGGATGCGGTCGCGATCATGACTCCCAACGACAGCCATTTCGACTATTCCATGCTGGCGCTGGAGCATGGAATCGACGTGATCTGTGACAAGCCGATGACGAACACGCTCGAGGAAGCCGAAGCCCTGCATAAAAAAGTACAGGAGACCGGACTGGTCTTCTGCCTGACCCATAATTACACCGGCTACCCCATGGTCCGCCAGGCAAAGGCGATGGTCATGGAAGGCCAGCTGGGGACCATTCGCCTGGTGCAGGTCGAATATGTTCAGGGCGGCAAGGCGGATGAATCAAAGCCGATGCCCGAGGTCTTGACCTGGAAATACGACCCGGTGCGCGGCGGGCCGTCGCGCGTGATGGGCGATATCGGAACCCATGCTCATAATCTCGCTCGCTTCATCACCGGCCTGGAAGTGGACGAAGTTTCCGCCGACATCGGGGCGATCGTGCCCGGCCGTCTCATCCATGACTACGCTGGCGCGCAGCTCCGCTTCGACAACGGCGCCCGCGGCAGCTTCTGGGTAACCCAGGCCGCTGCCGGCGTGGAGAATTGCCTGCGCATCCGCGTCAGCGGCTCCAAAGGCACGCTGGAATGGATGCAGGAGATCCCCCAGGCCCTGACCTTTAAGCCCTTACAGGGTCCCTCCCAGAACCGAACGCCGAACGGACCGGGCACCCTGCCGCTGTCTGCCCGCGTCACCCGGCTGGTGGCCGGTCACCCGGAGGGCTTCCCGGACGGATTTGCTAATATCTACTCCGACGCGGCCGAAGCCATCGCGGCGCGGCGTGCAGGCAAGCAGCCAGATCCCCTGGCTCTCTACTTCCCCAACTCCCTGGACGGCCTGCTGGGCGTCCGTTTTGTGAACAGCGTCATCGAATCCAGTAATGCCAACGGCCAATGGACGAAATGTTGAGCAGGAAATCTCAATGGAAAATTCAGGAGTCGTTTTAGTCACAGGTGCAACCGGCAAGGTGGGACGGGTATTTATCGAGCACCTGCTATCCGATCCAAAATTCGATTCATTTATAGTCCGGGCATTGTGCCACAACCGCGAGATGGAGCCGCACGATCGCATCCAAAATATCCACGGCTCCATCGAACATCGCTCCACAGTGGAAGAAGCGATGGAGGGCGTTACCCATGTCCTGCATCTGGCAACGGTCAAGGAAACTCCCGAGCAGATCATGGATGTGGCGGTCAAAGGGTTGTTCTGGCTGCTGGAGGCTTGCCGCACCAGCCCCACATTCCGGCAATTCATTATGGTTGGGGGTGATGCGGGGATCGGCCACTTTGTGTACCCGCATCCGATCCCGGTAACCGAGACTCAGAAGCATTCAGCGTACCCCGGTTGTTATGCTCTTTCCAAGGTACTCGAAGAGGTAATGCTGGAGCAGTATTACATCCAATATGACCTCAACGGCTGCTGCCTGCGCGCACCGTGGATCATGGAGCGGGACGATTTCAAGTACCAGCTCTCTTTCGGTGAGGATGTCTTCGGCGGGCCGCGCTGGCGGAACCTTGTCGGCGTAGAGCGCGCCGATGAGTATGTGCGGACGGGGACGCTTCCGGTCATGCTCGACCCGGAGAGCCAGCCCGTTAAACGAAACTTTGTCCACGTGGATGACCTGGTCAGCGCCCTGCTGTTGGCCATCGATCATCCCAAAGCCCGCCAGCAGCTCTTCAACATCTGC
>DATAKV010000361.1:0-10711 GCA_036261375.1 Anaerolineales bacterium | reverse complement strand
TGGTCGCCGTGCTGGTGATCGCCTGCCCGTGTGCCATGGGACTTGCCACACCGACCGCCATTATGGTCGGGACCGGGAAAGGCGCCGAAGCAGGTATCCTCTTCAGGAACAGCGAAGCGCTCGAGCGGGCCGGAAAAGTCTCGGTGGTGGTGCTGGACAAGACCGGCACGATTACGAAAGGCCAGCCGGCTGTCACCGATATCGTGATCAGCGATGAATCTTCGCTGACGAGTAATGAGCTGCTGCGCCTGGCTGCCTCCGTTGAAAAGGGGAGTGAGCATCCACTTGGGGAGGCCATTTGGGCCGAAGCAACCACGCGCGGGCTGAGCCTGGTGGAACCATCCGGGTTCAAGGCAGAGGCCGGTCATGGCGTACAGGCGGAGGTGGATGGACGAACCGTGCTGGTTGGCAACAAGCGAATGTTCGACGGGCGCGGCATCCAGCTGGGGCGGCTCGAGTCGGAAGTTATGCGCCTCCAGTCCGAGGCTAAAACCGCCATGCTTGTCGCCGTGGATCAGCAGGCTGCAGGTGTGATCGCCGTTGCCGATACGATCAAGGAAAGCTCGAAGGATGCCATCGCTGACCTTCACCGCATGGGCTTGAATGTGGCGATGATCACAGGAGACAACCAGAAGACAGCCGAAGCGATCGGAAAGCAGGTTGGCGTGGATACCGTCCTCGCCGAAGTGCTGCCCGAGGGCAAATCTGCAGAAGTCAAGAAATTACAGGCTGGTAAGAAAGTGGTGGCACTGGTCGGTGACGGAGTCAACGACGCCCCGGCCCTGGCCCAGGCGGACGTGGGCCTGGCGATCGGCACCGGGACCGACGTTGCGATGGCTGCTGCACCTGTCACGCTCATGAGCGGAGACCTGCGCGGTGTCTCGCGAGCGATCCTTCTCTCGCGCAAGACACTGGGCACGATCAAGCAAAACCTGTTCTGGGCGTTCTTTTATAACGTTGTCCTCATTCCTGCAGCAGCCCTGGGTTATCTGAACCCGATGCTTGCCGCCGGTGCGATGGCGTTCAGTAGTGTGTTCGTCGTGACGAACAGCCTGCGCCTGCGGAGACAGACTATATAGTGAACAGGTGGTCGAGTTTTTCCTGGGCTATGCCATGAATACTCGACCACCTGTGTATATTAAAGGAAATCTGCTTTAACATGAAGAAAATTGCATTGCTTACATTTTTACCTCTGCTCCTCCTTCTCGCCGCCTGCGCCCCCCAGCAGAGCGGACCTGCCACCGCCGCACTCCCTGCAGGCAAGGCATACGCCGAAGGCAAGGAAATTTATTTCGTCCACACCGAAGCTTCCGACCCGGATGTTTCGGAGACGCTTACCAACATGATGGAGTCGCCGGTGATGCATGTCCCGTCACTGGCCAGCATCCCGGATGAAGCGCTGGCGAATGTATATGTCTTCACCAACGGCGTGGAAGGCTCAGGCCCGTTCGGGTTCCAGGCCGATGTCTTTGACAACCCGCCCGGCACCGTAGGATATACACCTCTGCGCCGCCTCAATGTAGCGACCTGGGCAGATGGCGCC
Source organism: Anaerolineales bacterium (assembly GCA_036261375.1). Taxonomy (GTDB): domain Bacteria; phylum Chloroflexota; class Anaerolineae; order Anaerolineales; family Villigracilaceae; genus Defluviilinea. Next base: position 9,168 of record DATAKV010000361.1, on the reverse strand, counting down.
GGCGCCCGTGAGCTGACCTCGGTCGCGGATGTGCTGGCTGCCGAAGCAGCCGGCGAACTGACCATCGAACAGCCCGGTGTGGTCATCAACATGCCTTTCGTCGTCTGGGATGGCGGTAAGCGCTAACCCAACGTGTCGTTGCGAGCCCGAACGGAGTGAGAGGCAAAGCAATCTCCTCCTTCAGGGACACTTTTGATGACTATCTGTCTACTTTATCGCTGAGGTTCAATGTCCAGATATCGCAAACCGCCGGTTGATCCCGTGATCCTGATGATGCTTGGAGTTGTATTCGTAGCCATTGCAATCGGACTGGCCGTTGTGCAGTCCAATCCAAACTCTGTCCAGATCGCAGACAATTCGGGGACCATGAGTCAATTGGTTGTTGCATTTGTCACCGGATTAACAACCGGTGGGTTGAGCTGCCTGGCGGTGCAGGGTGGCCTGCTGGCCAGTTCGCTGGCCCACCAGATCGAACAGGATTACGTCCAGCTGGCGGCGCAGAATCAGCCCCGAAAAAAATCAAAGGTCCAGGCCCCTGTCCGTTCGAGCTCGGCGACACCCATCTTTCTTTTTCTTGTTGCAAAGCTGGTCGTTTACACCTTACTCGGGGCACTGCTAGGCTGGCTGGGTTCGTATCTCACTCTCAGTCCGATGACGCGTGCCTTCCTGATGATCGCTATTGGCATCTTCATGGTGGGCAATGCCCTGCGGATGTTCAATGTCCATCCCATCTTCCGCTACTTTTCGATCGAGCCGCCGAAATTTATCACCCGATATATCCGTCGCACCGCCAAAGGGACGGATACCTTTACCCCCATCTTCCTCGGCGCGCTGACCGTCTTCATCCCCTGTGGTGTTACGCAGGCGATGATGGCGGCCGCGCTGGGGACGGGGAGCCTGGCCATGGGCGCCGCACTGATGTTTGCCTTCACGCTCGGCACGAGTCCTGTGTTCTTCGTCGTGGCCTACCTGACGACCGAGCTCGGCTCGCGCCTGGAAAAGTTCTTCATGCGCTTTGTCGCGGTTGTGGTTCTCATCCTGGGACTGGTGACCCTGGATGGCGGGCTCAACGTGCTGGGATCACCGCTCTCGTTCCAGAACATGACCCGAGGCGTGTTCCCGTCCAATGGTGGAGCCGCTGCTCAGGCAGAATCCGCCCAGGCCGTCGTGGCGAACGGCGATCTCATCCTGCAAGTCGAGAACGAAGGCTATTTCCCGCAGACCCTCAAGGCACCGGCAGGCCAGGCCGTCAAATTGAACCTTGTCACCGACCAGACCTACTCCTGCTCGCGTGACTTTGTCATCCCTGCCCTGGATTTCTACCAGCTGCTGCCCGATACCGGCACCGTCCAGGTGGATATACCTGCCCAGGCGAAAGGCAGCAAGCTCTTCTTCACCTGCTCGATGGGAATGTATACCGGGCAGATCCTTTTTGAATAGACCATGGCCGAGGGAGCACTCATGATCAAAAAAACCTTCAAAGTCCCCGATATGTCCTGTACCAACTGCGCGATGAAACTCGAATCGCTCGAAGACAGCCTCGATGGGGTCAAGGAAATCAATGCCAGCTACCATAGGCTGGAGATGGTGATTGTTTACGACGAGACTAAATTGACCGACGAGCAGATCATCGCTGCCGTCAAGAAAAAAGGTTATCAGGCTGTACTGGTAGCGTAGTCTTCATCACGTAGAAATAAAAAGGCTTTGGAATCGACCCAAAGCTTTTTTATTTCGATAATCTGGACTTCGGTGCTCGTTGTATTTTTTCCCCGGTATCCTCCTTGCCGAACACCCCTTTTGAATCATCCCTTGTTTACCCGTCTGCCTATTTCCGTGTATACTCATCCTATGCCCCGTTACTTTACTTTATCTGAAGCGAATGAAACCCTGAATACCATCCGCCCGCTTGTGGATGAAATCCAGGCGATACGGCAAAAGGTTCTATCCAGTCAGCCCGAAATTTGGTCTGCCCTCGAAAAATCGGTGGGGAACGGCGGTAACCGTAGCCTGAGCCTATTAATCCAGGATTTTGAGCAGTTGGATGCGCTGGTCCATAGTATTTTAGAGCTGGGTATACTGATCAAGGACATCAATATCGGATTATTGGATTTCCCAGCTCTACGCGAGGGACGGGAGGTGTATCTGTGCTGGCAGCTCGGTGAGGGAGAGATCGCCTTCTGGCACGAAGTAGATAGCGGCTACGCCGGGCGGCAGCCCATTGACAGCTTCTAACATACATCCATAGGAGTTTCATGAACAGAGGTATTCTCAACGGTCTTGGCGCGTACGCGCTCTGGGGATTCTTTCCGATCTACTGGAAGTTTCTGCAAAATGTCCCGGCGCTGCAAGTGATCGGACACAGGATTGGCTGGTCATTTCTCTTTCTATTGCTGATCCTCCTGATTACCCGGCAGTGGAATTCTTTTCGTGCATCGGCTCTGACGCCCAAGATCCTCGCCATTTATTCCATTGCCGCAGTGTTGCTCTCGGTGAACTGGCTGGTCTACGTCTGGGGGGTCAATGCCGGGTTCATTGTGGAGACCAGTCTGGGCTATTTCATCAATCCGCTGATTAGTGTGCTTTTGGGAGTTATTTTTTTGCGCGAGCGCCTGCGGGGGATCCAATGGTTGCCCATTACGCTGGCAGCCGCTGGCGTGATATATCTCACCGCCAGCTATGGCCGCCTGCCATGGATCGCTCTCACCTTGGCGTTCTCTTTCGGGATCTATGGTTTGGTCAAAAAACTGGCACCTTTGGGTTCGCTTTACGGGCTGACGCTCGAGACGGCTCTGGTTTTTCCGATCGCCCTGATCTTTCTGGCTGTCGTCGATCTCAATGGTACAGGTGCCTTCCTGCACGAAGGCCCGGCGACAGACCTGCTGTTGATCGGCACAGGGATCGTGACAAGCATCCCCCTGCTGATGTTTGCCTCAGCCGCCCGCCAGATTCCCCTGACCATGATCGGCATCCTGCAATATATTGCACCGACGATCCAGTTCCTGATCGGTGTCTTTCTTTATCATGAACCGTTTGACCGGTCCCGTATGATCGGTTTCGGCCTGGTGTGGATCGCACTCATTATTTTCTGGGTGGAGAATTATCTCGCCAACCGTGTGCCTGTGACACCCATCCCTGAACTGGGTGAGGGATAGATATTCAAGCCTTGCGAGGGCCTATCACTGACCATAGGAGAAAATCGATGAAAATCCTGTATATTGGCGGAACGGGCCTGATCAGTTCCGCCTGCTCGGATCTGGCCGCTGCCCGTGGACACGAGCTATTCCTGTTAAACCGCTCCACCACGACGAAATATCCGGTTCCGGAAGGCGCGACCGTTCTGCAGGCAGATGTGTATGGCGATGAAGCGCAGGTCGCAGCGCTGCTGGCCGATCATCACTTCGACGCGGTGGTGGACTATATTGCATATACTCCTCATGATATCGAGCGTGACCTGCGTCTCTGCCGCGGGAAGATCGACCAGTTCGTATTCATCAGCTCCGCATCCGCCTATCAAAAGCCGCCTCAGAATTATCTCATTACAGAAGAGACACCGCTGGAAAATCCATTTTGGGAGTATTCGCGCAACAAGATCGCTTGCGAAGACAGGCTCATGCAGGCCTATCGGGAGGAAGGGTTTCCTGTCATCATCATACGTCCCTCCCATACCTATGGTCCTACAGATTTCCCGTTCGGGGTCACCAGCTGGGCGCATCCATGGACGATTATCGATCGGATGAAGCGCGGACAGAAGGTGATCATCCCCGGCGACGGCACTTCTCTCTGGGTGCTGACCTGGAATACAGACTTTGCCAAGGGACTGGTCGGTCTTTTAGGGAATCCCGAGGCGATCGGCGAAGCATTCACGATCACGTCAGACCAGGCCTTGAGCTGGGACCAGATCCATCTCGAAGCGTACCGCGCCCTCGGTCTGGAGCCGAACCTGATCCATATCCCCTCTGACCTGATTGCGATGTACTGGCCGCACGCGGTAGGAAGCCTGATCGGCGATAAATCCAACAGTGTGGTGTTCGACAATACCAAGATCAAGCGCTTTGTCCCCGATTTCACCTGTGATGTGGACTGGACAGCGGGCCTGCAGCGCTGTCTTAACTGGTTCGAAGCACATCCCGAATACCAGACTGTGGACGATGATCTAAATTTACTCTGGGATAAGATTATTCAATCCTTTGAGCGGGCTTATCCCTGACAAAATTGCTATCCCGTACGTTACTCCCCGATTTGACCCCATGTTATACTCCGCGCACAAAGGATCCACTGCATGAAGCCAGGACCCGCTCGAGCTCTATTCCAGCCTTTCCTGGGAATGGACCGCCGCGAGACCATTGCCAAATTCCTGTATGCCATTTTGATTAGCGTGATTGTCGTTGACGCGCTGGTCATAGTATTTCGATTGATTGAATCGAGAACCTTCGTAAGTCGGACAACCTGGATCCTTCTTAGTCTGCTTCTCCTGCAGTTCATTCTGCTGTATCTGGTGAAGCGGGGATATGTGGATCTGGCCGCCACGCTGCTTGTCTTTGTGTCCTGGGGGATTATCACCTATTTGATCTGGGGTGCGAACGGCGTGCGGGATGTGTCGATCTATATCTACATCCTGATCATCATGATCGCAGCCCTGCTCACAAACTGGCGCATTTCCATTTTGCTGTCCTTGATGAGTGTTGCAGCTATCTGGATATTCGCGATTTCTGAGTTCCAGGGTCAGAGGCTGCCTACCTTCTATCCGCCGCTAAACCTGGCCAGGGATCTGACAGCCATCTTCGTCCTGCTGGTCATCCTGATCTACCTGGTGGTCAACAGTGTTACGCGCTCGCTTGATGCCGTGCGGGAGGGGGAGAGGAAATTTCGTAAGGTGTTCGATGTCAGCCCGGTCGCGATCTCGATCTCCACTCTCGACGATGGCATTCTTGTAGATGCGAACCGTGCCTTCCTGGAGTTGATCGGTCAGGACCGGAGTTCCACCATCGGCAAAACAACCGTCGAGTTGGGCTTCTGGAAGAGTAGAGCAGACCGGGCTCAATTTGCCAGAAAAGTGCAGGAGCAAAAATCGCTTCAAAACCCTGCCTATACGTTCGTCAGCCAGTCGGGTGAAAAACGCATTACCCAGGCTTTTTATGAATTGATCGTGCTGGATAACAAGCCGGCCATCCTGGCTATGTTCTACGATATCACCGAACAAAGGGATGCCCAACTGGCCCTGCAGGCCAGTGAGGAGAAGTATCGCAATTTTGTGGAGCAGAGCATCGAGGGGATCTGGTTCCTGGCCTTCGACCAGCCCATCCCGACCCATTTGCCTGCGGAAGAACAAGTGAAGCTTATCTATAATTATGGCTACATCTCCGAATGCAACAATGTCTTGGCCCAGATGTATGGATATCCCTCCAGCGCAGATATGACCGGTGTACGCCTTCTGGACCTCCAGGAAGGCAAATCGCTTGACCCATTAAATTACCAGGCGACATTGAAGCTCGTACGGGAACAGTACCGGTCCGGGAACCGGGAGACCCGCGAAGTGAACCGCTTCGGTGAGACGGTTTATTTCCTGAACAATGCAGTGGGTGTGATCAAGGATGAATACCTGACTGGATTATGGGGCACGCAGTTGGATATCACGGCTCTCAAGAACACCGAGGAGGCTCTGCGGCACAGCGAGGCGCGCACTCGTGCACTTTTGAATGCCATCCCGGATATGATCTTTGAATTCCAGCGGGACGGTACGATCCTGCAATTCATCCCTTCGGCAAACAGCAGTCCTCTTCTTCCGCCGGAACAGTTCATTGGCAAGAACATCGGCGAGGTACTGCCCACGCTTGCAGACCGGACGATGTTTGCCATTCACCGTGCGCTTGAGTCGGGGCACGTCAATGCTTTTCAATATGATATATTCCAGGATGGCAAGGATCGAATCTTTGAGGCACGGCTCACCCCGCTTGGACCGGATACGGTCCTGGCCATGGTGCGGGATGTATCGCTCCAGAAATGGATCGAAGCGGAGCGGGAAAAGCTGATCGTTGAGCTGGAAGAGAAGAACGCCGAGCTGGAACGATTCACCTATACGGTCTCACACGATCTTAAATCGCCGCTGATCACCATCCGCGGTTTCCTTGGCTTTATTCGCGAGGATAGCAGGAGCGGCAACATCAGCCGCCTGGAGTCGGACATCCAGCGCATCAGCGCCGCAACAGAAAAAATGCAGGCTCTCCTGAACGACCTCCTCGAGCTGTCGCGTGTGGGCAGGCTGATCAACAAGTCGAGGGATATTCAGATGAATGAGCTGGTGAAAGACACACTGGAGCTTTTGCATGGCCGGATCACACAGTCCGCTGCTGCCGTCAGTGTAGCCCAGAACCTTCCTGCTGTGTTTGGAGATTATGAGCGCCTGGTCGAGGTCATGCAAAACCTGATCGATAATGCCTGCAAGTTCATGGGAGACCAGTCAGATCCCCTTATCGAGATCGGCCATCAGGGCTACGAGAAAGACATGCCAGTCTTCTATGTACGGGATAATGGGGTAGGGATCCCGGCGGAGTTCCACGATAATATATTTGGACTGTTTAACAAGCTGGATGCCCGCAGTGAAGGAACTGGAGTGGGGCTCGCCCTTGTCAAGCGGATTATCGAATTTCACGGCGGCCGGATCTGGGTTGAGAGTGAGTCCGGGAAGGGCACCGTCTTCTTTTTGACGCTGCCTCCGGGGAAACGAAGCGGGGATAATAGTCCACAATCTTTCTGACAAATATCCAGGATGATAAGTAATAATCTGGATATAATTTATCCAAAACACCTGCAAGGAGAGAAATATGAATTTTGCAATGTGGCGCAAGGCGCTCAATGTGATTCCGGAAGTCTCCAAATCGGAGTGGGATGGCCTGGACGTGATCTCGAAGTGGCTGATCTCCACGCGTGCTGCGGTCCTCGTGATGACCTTTATCTCGGCGGCCCTGGCTGGTCTGTTTGCCTGGCGAGACGGCGAGTTCAGCTTTCTGCCCTGGCTGGCACTGGCATTCGGTTTGATCCTCGCTCACGCCTCCAACAACATCTTCAACGATTACACGGACTTCGTCCGCGGCGTGGATAAGGACAACTATTATCGCAACATCTATGGCGCCCAGCCCATTGCCAGCGGCCTGATGACCAGGCGCCAGCACCTGACCTATTTTGGGGTCACGGCATTGATCGCGTTACTGTTCGGCCTGTACCTGGCGGTCTACACCGGCTTCAGCACCACCACCTGGATCCTGATCGGGCTCGGCGCGTTCTTCCTCCTGTTCTATACTTGGCCGCTCAAGGGGCTTGCCCTGGGTGAGATCGCCGTGCTGATCGTCTGGGGTCCGTTGATGATCGGCGGCGGTTACTATGTGCTGACCCACCAGTGGAGCTGGAATGTTGTCATCGCCAGCCTGCCCTACGTGCTGGGCGTGACCACGGTTATTTTTGGCAAGCACATCGACAAGCTCGACATGGACAAAGCCAAGGGTATCCACACGCTGCCGGTTGTCCTTGGTGAGAAAATTTCCCGGTATGCCGTGCTGGTGATGATGATCGCGCCGTATCTCTTTACGGTTTATTTGATTGCTGTGAAATTCTTTACGCCTGTGATGTTGATCGTCTTCCTGGCGCTTCCCACCTTCCTTCAGATCTATCCCAGGTTTCTGCAGCCCAAACCAACGAAAAAGCCTGAGGGTCAGCTCGGCTGGCCGCTCTATTTTGTGGGATATGCCTTCTACAATAACCGCAAGTTCGGCTCACTGTTTATGTTCGGATTGCTGATCGATGTTTTCCTACGGGTCATTCCGTTCACAGCCGATCTTGTTAGGATATACTGGAGTTAACGTTTCCGCTTGGGAGTGGGCAGGATCGTTCCTGCCCACTTTTTATTTAATACCGGGAATTAAGACAGATTGTATCCAATTTCACAAGTAAGTAGTATAATCACTTTCGCCTAGAGGAGAGTGACAAGTTGACAGGGAACGACCCGTTCAGTCTTTTAAACTTACAGCGTGAAGAGATCCGCTCCAATCCATATCCTTTCTATGAAATGCTCCGCCGGCACGACCCGGTTCATTGGGATGATGAAATGGGCTTCTGGGTGCTTACCCGGTACACAGATATCGATTCGCTCTACACCGATGAACGGTTCTCCCGGGCCCAGGGACTGATGCGCGGCTTCGAGCGCTTATCGGAAGCTGATCGCTCGGTCGCCGGCCCTGTCTACCACTCGTTTTCTCAAACGGTATTTTATGCCGACCCGCCATACCATACCCACCTGCGCGGTTTGATGAACCATGCCTTTACGCCCCGCCGGGTGGAGCGCCTGCGTCCATACATCCAACGAACCGTAGATGAGCTGCTGGATGCTGCATGTGCCAAACCTGTTGTGGATATCATCCAGGATCTCGCCTATCCCTTGCCGGTCATGGTCATCGCTGAGCTGCTTGGATTGCCCGTCAATGATCGTGTTCGTTTCAAAAAGTGGTCGGATGACCTTTTCGCCATCTTGGGCACGGTCCGTCCCAAATCGTACCAGCTATTGGAGCGCGCCGCACAAAGCCTGGAGGAAATGACGGACTATGTAAGGGTGTTGAGCCGTACACGGCGCGTATCCCCACAGGATGACCTGCTGACGGCCTTGCTAACTTTTACGGAGAATGATTCATTCGACTGCCCGCATCCACACAGGTCCGGCACGCCTCCGGCAGGGGAGGCGGTAGTGCTTGAGCGATCATCCTCCGATCTGACAGGGGAGGAATTGGTCGCCAATATAAACATCCTTCTTAGCACCGGCCACGAAACGACGACCCACCTTCTGGGTAACGGTCTTCTGGCGCTGCTGCAGAACCCGGACGAAATGCAAAAACTGCAAGCCAGACCTGGCCTGCTGGCCTCAGCCATCGAGGAGATGCTCCGCTACGACAACCCGGTCCAGATCACCTATCGCTCGGCTGTGGAGGAGGCTGAGATCCAGGGGAGGCGCATCCGCAAGGGAGACCTGGTAAACACCATTATTGGCTCTGCAAACCGCGACCCGGAACGATTTACCCATCCCGATCGCTTTAACATCACCCGCGATGAAGGACGTCATCTGGGTTTTGGTTTGGGGATCCATTTCTGCATCGGCGCGCCGCTCGTCCGGCTGGAGGCGGAGAT
>DATAKV010000355.1:0-1998 GCA_036261375.1 Anaerolineales bacterium | reverse complement strand
CGATGGCCGCTTCCATGGTCCTGTCACAGTACGCACGGCGCTGTCCAACTCCTTCAATGTCCCTGCAGTAAAGACCCTCGATTTCGTCGGCATCTACGACGATCCGAACACTCCTCAAAAAGAGGGGATGATCGGCATGGCCGAGAAGCTGGGCATCACCACCTTCACCCGGCCAGATTATGGCCTGGCACTCACACTCGGCGGTGGCGATGTCAGTCTGCTGGAGCTGACCTCTGCTTATGGTGTCATTGCCAATTATGGAAAGAAAATCCCGCCAGTCGCCATTTGGAAGATCACCGACTTTCAGGGCAACGTGGTGTATGAATACCAACCGGTCCCGGGTGAACAGGTTCTGCGGGCCGAGCATGCCTTCCTGATGTCGTCCATCCTGTCGGACAACGAGGCCCGCGCCTGGATGTTCGGACGCAACTCGCTTCTGAACCTGCCGTTCCCGGTGGCAGCCAAGACCGGCACGACCAATGACTTTCGTGACAACTGGACCCTCGGCTACACTCCCGATCTCGTGACCGGCGTCTGGATCGGAAATGCCGATTACACACCCATGGTCAACACCACCGGCCTGACCGGCGCGGCGCCGATCTGGTCCTCCTTCATGCAGTATGCCGTGCCTTATGTAAGCAACAATGCTCCAACGCCGTTCACCATCCCTCCAGGCATTGTCGAATATGTGATCTGCACCACATCCGGGACTGAGCCCTCCCAGGGCTGCCGCGGCGGCCAGCGCAGTGAGTACTTTGCCAGCGACCAACCGCCCCTGCCCAAGAGCCAGGATCTGATCCGGAACACACCTATCGATACCTGGACGGGACTGATCGCCGGAAATGCCTGTCCCGATTTTGCCAAGGAAGAATCCGTTCTAAACGTTCAGGACAAATGGGCGCGCCAATGGCTGCGTTCCGGGGATGGCCGCGCCTGGCTCGAATCGAATGACCTGCCGCGCAATCCGTTCTTTGCGCCGGAACGCGAGTGCAGCGGCGACGACCCGCGGCCGGTGCTTGAGTTCCAAAACCCTCAGAACGGGAATACCATCACGGAAACCATGCTTCCCATTTCCGGCGTGATCGATGTCAGGAACGGCGGTTTTACCGGCTGGCGGCTCGAGTATGGCGAAGGCCAGGATCCGGACGACTGGACTGTGCTTAACCAGGGAAACCAGGCGTTCCCACAGCCCGGTCTGATCCATACCTGGGATCTGACCGGCGTGACCAGCAATGTAGTCACTCTTCGGCTGTACCTTATGAATGGCGAGGACTTTTACGCCGAAAAGCGCGTCACCATCGGCCTGAATCTTCCTGTCCCCACAGAAACACCCACATCCACCCCGACCACGGTCCCGCCCACCGCCTTCCCGACTGATACGTCCATCCCCCCGGTCATTGCGAGTCCAACCGAAACGCTGACGCCGCTCCCAACCCCGACATTTACCGAAACACCTACAATGGCTCCGGCACCTTAATCCACCTGGCAGCAGGTCACGTTTTGAACGTGACCTGCTTTTATTTTGCAGAAGAGCAAAAGTATATGAATGGACATACTCGTTCGAACATCAAACCCGGCATGACCGTGCTGATCGTCATCAAACAGGACCAGCGGACGGGGAGGCTGACCCGGGGAGTCGTCAGAGAGATCCTCACCAAATCCCCAACGCATCCGCACGGGATCAAGGTCCGGCTGGATAGCGGGGCCGTAGGACGAGTAAAGGAAATCGTCTCAGAGGAATAACGTTTATGTCCCATCCACTCGACCCGGCCGTGTAATCGGGGCTTCCTACATTCGAAATTCTTCCATGGCTGACAGCCATGGAACACAATAGAATCGAGGACAAATGATCCGCCAGCTGGCCCATCTCAATTTCGTCACAAATGATCTTTCACGCATCATTGATTTTTACGTCAACAAACTGGGTATGACCGTCAAATTCACCCTGGACAACGCCGCAGGAAAACCGTTTGGTTACTACTTCGGATGCGGCAACAC
>DATAKV010000346.1:0-2992 GCA_036261375.1 Anaerolineales bacterium | reverse complement strand
AATTAAAAAACGAAATAGGCAGGATCGCCTATCTCGTTTTGTTTCTCTTAGATCTTATGCTACTTTCAACGCTCTCCACACTTTTTCAGGTGTGACGGGATTGTCGTCCACGTTGACGCCGACCGCGTCGAGGATGGCATTGCCCACGGCCGGCGCGACCCCGTCCATCGGGATCTCGGCCACCGCCTTGACGCCGAACGGGTGGCTCGGCTCGAACGTTTCCACGAAAATGGTTTCCAGGGCGGGCATTTCGTCGGCGCGGAAGATATGGTAGCGATCCAGGTCACGCTCGATGGCGTTGCCCATCTCATCGTAGCGCATCTCTTCGCAGACAGCATAGCCGAGCGCCTGGGTCATGCCGCCTTCGATCTGACCGGAGGCGGTGAGGGGATTGACAATCACACCTGAGTCGACCGCCATCACCAGCCGGTCCACGGTAACCGCGCCAGTCTCCGTATCGACTGTAACCTCAGCAAACTGGGCTGCGAACGGGGGAGGAGATACCGGTGAGACGTAGGATGCTACGCCCATGATCTGTTCCTGATTGTTACGGTGCAGGGAATCGAGGGCGATCTCGCTGAAGGGGACGGTTCGTCCATCCGGGGCGATGGCCTGGCGGTTCGATAGGCGGATATTCGAAGCCTCGGATTCCGGCAGCCCAAGCATCATCACCGCACGGACCCGGATGCGCTCAGCGCATTTCTCGGCTGCCTTGACTGCGGCGGTGCCAGAAATATAGGTTGTCGAGGAAGCATAAGCACCTTTGTCGAAGGGTGTGAAATCGGTGTCGGAGGAATAGGTGATCATATCCTCGATGGGAACCCCAAGGACTTCAGCCGCCATCTGGGCCAGGACCGTATCCGAGCCAGTGCCCAGGTCGGTTGCGCCGACCAGCAGGTTGAATGAGCCGTCGTCATTCATCTTGATCGAAGCGCCGCCCATGTCCAGGTAGGGGATGGCCGTTCCCTGCATGACCATGGCAACGCCGATGCCACGACGTTTCTTTGGTGTGCTGTTCATCCGCCAACTTTCATTCCCGTACTTGTCGTCCCAGCCGATGGCTGCCCGTCCTTGGGCAACACACTGTTCCAAGCCAACTGTGTGAATGATCTCAGGCCGCGGCTCGCGTCCTTCATTCCAGGCGGTGGAGAACGGATGATATTCACCGGGGTGAATGGCATTCCTCAAACGGAATTCGATCGGGTCCAGGTTCAGGGCCCGGGCGATCTTTTCTAAATGCCGGTCGAGCGGCCAGTAGCCCTGTGGGACGCCGTAGCCGCGGAAGGCGCCGGCCGGCGGGGTGTTGGTGTACACCACGTCCGCATAGAAACGGATATTTGGAGCCTTACGATACTCGCCATCGCCAACATACAAGGCCATTGCCTTATGCCCGGTATTGCCTGTGACTGTCAGCGCGTGGCATCCGTAAGCGCCCGTATCTGAGAGGGCATACATCGAATTGGCCGTGATCGTTCCGTCCCGCTTCACACCGGTCTTCATCCGGACCTTCATGGGGTGCCGCGAGCGAGCGCCGATAAACTCCTCTTCGCGCGTGTATTCATAGATGACCGGCCGCTTGGTAGCGATCGTCAGGTGGGCGGGCACGTCCTCCATCAGGACTTCCTGCTTGCCGCCGAACCCGCCGCCGATGCGCGGCTTGATGACGCGGATCCGCTTGACAGGGATGTTCAGCACAGGCGCCAGCATCCTGCGCACATGGAAGGGGACCTGGGTGGAGGTGCGGATCACCAGGCGGTCGTCCTCATCCCAGTAGGTGACGCAGACGTGCGGTTCGATGTGCGCCTGCTGCACCTTGGGCACTTCGTAGTCCGCTTCGAAGATCTTGTCGGCTTCGGCGAAGCCTTTTTCCACATCGCCGATATCGATGCGGATATGAGCGGCCAGATTCCTGGCCGGGTTGGAATCGGCGAAGTTGACGAACTCCGGCTCGTCATGGATGCGCGGCGCCTGCTCATCCATCGACTGGCGCGAGTCTAGAATGGCGGGAAGAATCTCATAGTCGACTTCGATCAGCTCGAGCGCTTTTTCGGCGATCTCGGGCGTCTCCGCGGCGACCATCGCCACGCGGTCCCCGACAAAACGGACCTTGTTGTCGAGTGAGAACGAGTCCAGCGGTCCGGGGATCGGGTCGGATTGCCCGGCTGTGGAATAAACGACCCGCGGGATATCCTGCCAGGTCAATACCGCCGCGACGCCGTTCAATTCCCTGGCCTTGCTGGCATCGATGTGCCTGATGCGGGCGTGAGCATGCGGGCTTCTTAAAACGCGCGCGTACAGCATGCCGCGCATGTCGATGTCAGCGGTGAAGGCGGGTTTGCCCTGGACCAGTTTAATGGCATCCACTTTCTTCTCAGGCTTGCCGACGGTCTGGTAGGTCTCGGTCTGGGGAGTGACGACCACCTTTGGCATCACACTGGTCAAGACGAACGATGGGTTCGGGGAGTCGAGTCCCTGCTCAGGCAGCGGAGTCTGGATGGCAAAGGGGTCAGCGCTGCCAGCCAACGGATCGTTGAGCTGTGTGTCACCGCGCATTACGGCAGCAGCTTTCAGGACGGCCTGCACCGGTTTGAGATATCCCGTGCAGCGGCACAGGACTCCGGCGATGGCCTCCCGCACCTGCTCCTCGCTCGGGTTCGGATTTTTATCGAGCAGAGATTTAGCCGCCAGGATCTGGCCCGGTGTGCAGTAGCCGCACTGGATGGCGCCCGATTCGACAAAGGCCACCTGCAGCGGGTGCAATCCCTGGGTCTTCCTCCAGCCCATTTCCGGGTGCTCACCCAGGCCTTCGATTGTCACGATGTTGTGTTCTTCGGCCTGGGCGGCGAGCATTGATCCCGCGTTGATGGGTCTGCCGTCCAGCAGGACCGTGTCTGAGCCGGAAAGTCCCTGCTCGTCGCCAAACTTGATCCCATAGAAGCCCAGCCCGCGCAGGGCAGCCAGAAGGGTTGTGGAGGGAGCCAGGGCAACTGTG
>DATAKV010000333.1:0-2366 GCA_036261375.1 Anaerolineales bacterium | reverse complement strand
AACCGATGCCAACATCCGTGCCCGCGGCGGGCGTCCGGCGAACCTGGTCATCGACGAGGCCTACGATCCGGCAAACCCGCATCCCTTCAAAGGCAACATGGATACCGAAAAGCTGCGGGCCTTCATCGATCAATATGGCGTGAAGAAGATCCCGTTCGGGATGATGACGGTTACCAACAACGCCGGGGGCGGGCAGCCCGTCTCCATGGCCAATCTGAAGGCGGTCGCAGAGATCTATCGCGAACATGGGATCCCGTTCTTCATCGACGCCGCCCGCTACGCTGAAAATTGTTACTTCATTAAACAGCGTGAGCCGGGCTACGAAAGGAAATCCGTGAAGGAGATCGCCGGCGAGATGTTCTCGCTGGCCGACGGCATGACCATGTCTGCCAAGAAGGATGCAATTGTCAACATTGGCGGCCTGCTATGCTTAAATGACGAACGTCTCTTCCAGGATGTCAGGAACGAATTGATCCTGCGCGAGGGATTCCCCACGTACGGCGGGCTCGCCGGACGCGACCTGGATGCGATGGCCGTTGGCCTGTATGAGGGACTCGACGAATATTATTTATCATATCGCCTGGGCCAGACCGCTTACCTGGCAGCGCGTCTCAATGAAGCTGGCATTCCCACCATCCAGCCCACCGGTGGACATGGCGTGTATGTCAACGCAGGCGAGATCTTCCATCATATCCCCAACTATGAATTTCCGGCGCAGGCCCTGGCCGTCGAGCTCTACCGCGAAGGCGGCATCCGGGCTGTAGAGATCGGATCGGTCATGTTCGCCTGTCTCGACCCTGAAACAAACACATGGCACTATCCCAAGCTGGAGTTGCTGCGTCTTGCCATCCCGCGGCGCACCTATACCCAGAGTCACCTGGATTACGTCGCCGACTCTATGGCGAAAATAAAATACCGGGCCGAATCCATTCAGGGCTACGAATTCACGTACGCACCTGAGCTTCTGAGGCATTTCACCGCCAGATTCCGCCCACTAGTTTAACCGCTGAGACACGGAGACACAGAGCCTGAATCGTTTAGGACTCTCTGTCTCCGTGGTTTGTTTTAAAGAGAACACGCTGGTCAAGTTACGATCTGACAATTTGTGAAAACGTCTTCCCGAAGATCAGTCCGCGCACATGGTCATTGGTCAGGAAGGAATGGGGGAATCCCAGGTCGATCGGGCTGGCCTCTTCCAGGCAGTCGATCTGCGCTTCGGTCAGTTCAAAATCGAGACAACCCAGATTATCCTTCAACTGGTTTTCTGTTCGTGCCCCGAGGATGGGAATGATGCGGTAGGGCTTCTGCCGCGCCCAGTTGAGGGCGATCTGGGATGGCATGCGGCCGATGTCCCCGGCCAGATCCATCAGGGTCCCGGCGAGATTCTTAATCCGTTGACTGGTTTCTTTCGAGCGCTTCGGCTCAGAGGAGGGCGAATTGTATTTGCCGGTCAGTTCGCCGCCTTCAAGCAATCCCCAAGCCAGGAAGCTCATCTCCAGCGCGTTCGTCATCGGCAGGATATCCCGCTCCGAGGATCGGCTGGCCAAGCTGTAGTCGCCCTGGTAGGCCACAAACGACGTCCAGCCGCGCAGGCCGGCAAGCGTGTTTGCCTGCGAGACCACCCATGCCGGAGTATCCGAGATGCCCACATACAGGACTTTCCCATCCCGGACCAGGTCGTCGAGGGCGCGCATGACCTCCTCGACCGGCGTCATCCCATCCCACATATGAAGCCAGAGCAGGTCGATGTGATCGGTATCCAGCCGGCGTAAACTGCCTTCAACGGAGCGGCGCATATTCTTGCGGTGGTTGCCCCCAAAGTTTGGATCGGTGCCCCGCTCACTCAGGGTGTACTTGGTTGCTATGACAAAATGGTCCCGGTCACCTTTCACGAACTCGCCGACAAACTGCTCGCTGGTTCCATCGGTGTAGTTGTTGGCCGTATCGATAAAATTGCCACCGGCTTCCGCAAAGAGATCGAACATCCTTTTGCTTTCCTCCTTTGGCGCCCCCCAGCCCCAGTCATCCCCAAAGGTCATCGTACCCAGGCACAACTCAGACACACGCAGGCCGCTCCTGCCCAGTAATTTGTAACGCATTCATGCCTCCTGTTTTTTTAGGACAGATAATTGAAGCTCGGTGACATACTGATTTCGACCATCGGCCAGATGCGTAGAGGGGAGCTCGAAATCCAACCCGTCCGCGCCGTAGCGGATGTAGATTTCCCGGATGGGTCCGGTCAGTTGATAGTCATGGGCTTCGATCCAGGCCAGCAGAGCGTTATACGCCTGGTAGACCGTGGAATACTCGCCGACGTGAACCACGCTTGCTACACCGGAAAGGCGCGGCAGCTCGCGGACGCGGAA
>DATAKV010000301.1:0-6704 GCA_036261375.1 Anaerolineales bacterium | reverse complement strand
GGATTGTCCGGGTCCATGGCTGCGAACTCGCGCATCGCATGGATCTGTCCCGGCGAGGTGTGGGTACGCAGGACGACCGGGTTATCTCCGCGCTCACCCGCCTCGATAAAGAACGTATCCTGCATATCGCGGGCGGGATGGTCCGGCGGGAAATTCAGCAATTGGAAGTTGAGTTCATCCGTCTCAACCTCGCGCGAGGTATAGACCTGGAAGCCCATGTCCGCCAGGATATCCAGCACGCGCCGCAGCTGCTGCGTGGACGGGTGCAGCCGTCCCATGTGGACCTCGCGGCCTGGCAGCGTGACATCGAGCTGTTCCTCCTCGAGGGATTTCGCCAGCATGGCCGCTTTGATCGCCTCGCCGCGTTCGGCTAACGCCGACTCGAGCGCCACTTTGACCCGGTTCGCCGCCGCGCCGACCCCAGGCCGCTCCTCTTTGGAGAGCTTCCCCAGCCCAGCAAAAACCTGCATCAGCGGCGAGCTGCGTCCCACATGGGCCACACGCCAGGCCTCCAACGCCACCGGCTCCTGGACAGCATTCAATGCGTCCATCGCCTTCTTCTCGATCTCGTTCAATTGTTCGAGCATTCGTACCTCCGTTGGTCGACCATGGACGATTGAAGATGATCCACCGTCCATGGTCTATTGTCCAAGCAAACAAAAAACTCCCGTCCACAATGGGACGAGAGTGCATTTGCATCCCGCGGTACCACCCAGATTTCCCGCACGCGCCTTTCAGGCGGTCGCGGGACTCTTTGCGCTGACCAACATCAGCCTCCCCTGTAACGCTGGGACTGCGGTTTGGACTACAAAACGGGGCATCTGCCGCGTTCTTCACCCGTACAGCTCGAGAGGGAACTTCAACTGGTTTCGGTTGAGCGCAGGTTTCAGCCGGTGCCAAGCGCCTCTCTAACAACCTTCGCCAGTCTACTTTCCTCTGTCTATGCTTTTTAATGGGGTCGCCTGTTGGGCTTTATTATCTGCGAAATTGGAATGGTGTCAAGGTCGTTAACCGGTAGAGACGTTGGGTGCAACGTCTCTACCGGTTAACGGCATACCCCGCCATCGCAGGCGGGGCAGCCAAGACCAACTCAGAGGGAGGAGAGAGTTTTCAACTAGCAGGTTCTGTGATGAATCCTACTAAGTTTACAAAGGACGGTAATCCGGGTTCGTGCCGCACCATGCACAGGCAGGTTTGTTGATGCCGTTGCATTCGAGGGCATTGGAGCAGCGGTGGGCAATGATACGCGGCGGCTGCTCGGGCAGATATTCGGAAGGAAGTACCACTTGAGTCTCCAGGGAGATCTCGTGTCCGACGTGCTCACAGTAGCGGACCTTGCTGACGTACCACTTTTTCTGCGCCATTATGCACCTCCAGATTACTTCAACATTGTATGACAAATAAAAGACGCCTGCCAGTGACAGGCGTCATATATCTAGATGACAATCTGCATATTGAGGATAATACTTGCCTGAATTATCTGGGTACCAGCCGGTGGATGCTGCCGCTATCGCTCACGAGATATACTTCGCCGTTTTCATCCTGGCCAAAGGAAGTGATGGTGACATCCACATCGAAGAGCTGTTGTTCCTGCCAGCCAGCCACCGATCGAAATAATCCCCAGATGATCCCGGTACAGTAATCGCCATAGAGATAGATGCCATTCCATTCCGGCATCGCGCCTCGATAGACATATCCGCCGCTAACAGAGCAGCCACCTTCAGGATGGCTGTATTCGGCAACCGGGTCGATCATGCCTGCAGGTCCGCCGCCTTCATAATCGTGCGCACCCTCGCGATGATCCCAGCCAAAGTTGGCACCTCCGGCAGAGCCGGCTGCCAGGAAGTCGATCTCCTCCCATTCGCCCTGGCCCACATCACCGATATACAGGTCGCCTGTCGCTGTATCGAACGACAGGCGCCAGGGATTGCGCAGGCCGTAGGCCCAGATCTCGTTCCCAAAGGGATTATCGCCGGGAATGGCATACGGTTCACCCGAGTCCACATCCAGCCGGAGGATCTTGCCGAGCAGGGTATCCAGGCTCTGTGCATTCCCCTGCGGGTCGCCTGCCGCACCCCCATCGCCCAGACCGGCATACAGATAACCATCGGGCCCAAAGGCCAGAGCTCCCCCATTGTGGTTCGGATAAGGCTGGTCCACGCCGAGCAGTCTTAACTCACTGCCCGGGTCGGAGCGATTGGCATCGCTCAAGACCTGGAAGCGGGCAAGGACCGTATCACCGTTCGTATCGGTGTAGTTGACGTAGAACCATCCGTTCTCCTCATACTGGGGATGAAAAGCCAGCCCAAGCAGTCCCTGCTCATTACCCCTGCTGCCGACGCGGTCTGTGATGTCGAGGAAAGGCTCGCTCAGCAGCTGCCCGTTTTCGATGATACGGATGCGTCCGGTTTTCTCAATGATGAACAGGCGGCCCGAGCCATTTGGCTGCAGGTCCACGGGACGCTGCAGACCGGACGCGATGATCTGCCATTGGTATGCATTGGGATCCGGGAAGGTCGAAGCGGAGGGAGGAGGTTCGGTCGAGGGAGCCTCCGTTGGCATGGAGGTGCTCGGGTCGGAGGTATTGGGAATTGTCGTCGGGGAGGGTAGAGTCGCTGGCGGTAGATCGGTGGCCGGCGTAGCGGGAGGCGGTGTATTCTGTCCGCTGCAGGCCACCATAAACAGGACTACTATTAAGATGGTTTGTCTCATAAATATTATTTGTTATCGATATCCCTTGTCTCGGCATCCACGATCTCGCCGGCATCTCCGCCAGATTCCATATCCAGCGAATCCTTGTGTTCCTGCACGACATTGTCCGGACAGAGCTCCACAAAAAGCGTGGACCCGATCCACAGGATGGCGGCGTCATCCAGCGCGCCGATAATGGGCAGAGCTATGCCCGGGGCCAGGTCGAACGGAAAGATCAGGTAGGCAAGCGAGGCCAGCGGAAGCACTTTGATGAATGCACTCACGCGGTTATCGCCCATCAGGCGCCCGATCAGTTTCAGTCTCTTTACAAAATCTTTCATCATACCGCCCTGGGGAGGCACAAGCAATTTTCGGTTGGTCATTTCAATCTCCTGCATCCAGTAGTAGAAAGGAATGAGAAGGATGCGCTCTCAATCCACACATTATAAGTCACCCAAGTGAAATCACAATAATAGGTGTCTTACTCTTATACGAAATATATGTCATTCCGTCGCACATGGGTCTGGACATTCTCTCCGGGATGGGTACAATGGACGGATGCCTTACCTGATCGACGGACACAACCTGATCCCCAAACTGGGCCTGCGGCTGGAGTCGCTGGATGATGAAATGGAGCTCATCGCCATTCTCCAGGAGTTTCGCAGGATGACCCGCAAGGAGGTGGACGTCTATTTCGATGGAGCGCCGGCGCCTCACGCCGGGACCCGCAAATTTGGCTCCGTCAGCGCGCACTTTGTGCGGCTGGGAAGCTCCGCCGATGAGGCGATTCGCAAGCGGTTGAAATCACTGGGGAAAAACGCGAAGAACTGGACCGTGGTCACCTCCGACCGGCAGGTGCAGGCAGAAGCCCGTGCTGCGCAGGCCGGGATCATCAGCTCCGATTCCTTTGCGGCGATGTTGAAACAAGCGCGCGCCTCCGCTCCCAGGGGGGACGAAAAACGGGAACTCTCCTCTGAAGAAGTGGATGAATGGCTGAGAATTTTCCAGGAACGAAAACAAAAGTAGTGTTGTTGCTGCCTCGAAATTTCGAGCCTAAACCTAGTACAAATGTCGTATGGATATCCATCCTGCTCCTATAATTTATATATGGATTTTCTGGATAAAATATAGTATATTAAATATGACACCTGCCCTCCCCTTTATAGGTATTAGGTGTCTACCGCCGCCGGCGATTAGCATGCCCCCCCCATGCTGACGTGGCGGCGGTTTCTTTTTCCCTGCCTTTCCAAATACTGGTTTTGAATTTGGGCAGGTTCTTCGATAAAGATATAATCAATCTATGAAAACCGTTTATACCTGGGTCGATTCACCGGGTCATGTCTATCCCGATCATCCCGAACGCCCGGCGCGGCTGGACCTGCTGAAGCCGCGGCTCGGAACGTTCGATGCACAAATGATTGACACCCTTCCGGCAGCGCCCGAACAGGTCTCCTACATTCATGACCCGCGCCTGGTCGCGGGCATCGAAAGGGTCTGCCGCGAAGAAGCCCCAGGGATCATCGATCATGCTCCTACGTATGTGACCCGCTCCTCCTTCGAAGATGCCCTGCTGGCAGCCGGCGGCGTGATCTCCTGTACGCATGCCGTGCTAGAAGGTGAGACGCATAACGCGTTCGCCCTTGTCAGGCCGCCTGGTCATCACGCCGAGCCGGACCGGGCAATGGGATTCTGCATCTTCAACAACGTAGCCATCGGAGCCCGGTATGCCATCGAACGCGGACTGGAGCGCGTCCTGGTCATCGACTATGATGCCCACCACGGCAACGGGACCCAGGCCGCCTTCCTCAACGACGAACGGATCGCCTTCCTCTCCGCCCACCAGTGGGGCATCTATCCAGGCACCGGCTGGATCGAAGACGCGCCGCATGCCCGCAAGCGGATCGTCAACGTGCCGCTGCCTGCTTATGCCGGAGACGGGGCCTATGAACAGGTCGCCGAACGGATCATCCGTTCCTTTGTGCAGTCGTTCCAGCCGCAGATGATCTTCATCTCTGTTGGCTTCGATGCGCACTGGAACGATCCCATCACTACGCTGGGACTCTCCACAGCGGGCTACTCGATGCTTGCCCAAAAGGTTATCGCACTGTCTGAGGAAGTCTGCGACGGTAAGATCGTCTTTGTCCTTGAAGGCGGCTATGATCCGGCGAATGTGGCCAACGGCGCGGAGGCGGTCTTTCGGGCCTTGACGGGCAGCGGTCCATTCGAGGCGAACGATCCCAATCCCCGCCGCGAGCCCGACTGCAGCTCGCGCATCGATGAGATCCTGCGCTGGCATGGATTCTAGAATAATAGAATCATAAACAGCATTCTTTTTTCGACAACCTCTTTTATAATTTTCCGCAAGGAAAAGGAGTTTCTTCATGGCACGCAGACGAACACTTGGCTACATTCAAAACGAATGGACCTGTCCGAACTGCGGAACGCGCAATAAGGGTGGGAGCAAGACCTGCGAGAATTGCGGCGCGCCGCAGCCGGAGAATGTCCAGTTCGAACTGCCTTCCGAACAAAAACTTGTCACCGGCGAGGAACAGATCAAAGCGGCGCAAAAAGGCGCCGATATCCATTGCCCATTCTGTGGGACGCGCAACCCGGCCGATGCGGAGACCTGCTCCCAATGCGGCGGGGACCTGACCGAGGGGAAATCGCGCGAAGTGGGACGTCTCATGCAGGTACCTCCCCCGCAGCCAAAAGTGGTGAAGTGCGATAACTGCGGCACAGAGAACCCAGGCAGCAACACGGTCTGCTCGAACTGCGGCTCGCCTCTGCCAAAGATCGCCGTGGCCCAGGCCGCCGCGCCCGGCGCCATTCCTCCGCCTGTAGCGCGGATGAATGCCGGCAAGCTTCCGGCAGCGAAGACCAACTGGATGCTGATCGGCGGGGTCCTTGGCTTCCTGGCGCTCTGCTGTATCGCCGCGGTTGTATTGTTTGCCCTGCCCACCCGATCGGCCCAGGCGACTGTTGTGGACGTCCACTGGCAGACATCCGTGCCCGTGCAGGAAATCCGGGCCGTGGACTACAACAATGAGCCGGGCAGCCCGCCGTCGGGAGCGTATGACGTCTCCTGCCGAGACGAGAGCCGGGATGTCTGCGAGCAGCGCACCATCGACCGCGGCAACGGCTATTCGGAAGTCGTGGAGGAGTGCCACACCGAAACGCAGCAGTACTGTTCCTACACCGTGGACGAATGGACGACCATCCAGACTTATACGCTCGACGGGAATGACCTACGTCCGATTTATGACAGCCCGAGTCTCTCCAGCGGCCAGCGGCTCGGCAGCGAGTCGGAAGAGCTGACGGTCGTCTTCTCCACGGAGGATGGCGAGCAGAAGAACTACTCGCCGGATAGCGTCACGGAGTACCAGCAATACAGCGTCGGCAGTACATGGACGCTGCGAATGAATGCAATCGGTGGCATCGTAAGCGTGGAGCCCTGATTCCGCTTTCCTTTCTGTTTTACAGGCCAAACGGAGGATGAGATGAGGATGAGAAGAAGTGACTCACTGGGCGAAGAGTTCGTCAGGCTGGCCCTGGCAATCGACGAGCACCTGCCGGGATATGTCGATTCCTTCTTTGGTCCGGACGCGTGGAAGCAGCAGGCCACGGATACTGGAAAGGTTCCGCTCGAAGAGCTAAAGAAACAGGCCAGCCTGCTTGCCGACGATATCTCTCAAGCCCGGGACGTGGACGAGCAGCGCCGGGATTTCCTCGCCCGCCAGGGGACCGCGATGCAAATGAGCCTGCGCCTGCTCTCGGGTGAGAAGGTCTCGCTGGCGGAGGAAGTCGAGGCGATCTATGATGTGCGGCCCGCCTGGAAGGATGAAGCCAACTTCGAAGAATCACACCGTGCACTGGACCAGGCTCTCCCGGCAGGCGGTACGCTGCTAGAACGAATGGAGCAGTGGAAGAAGTCTCTCGAAATTTCATTAGACAAGGCGAAGGAGCTGCTGCCGTACGTGACCGATACGCTGCGAGAGCGAACACGGAAGAAGTTT
>DATAKV010000292.1:0-4066 GCA_036261375.1 Anaerolineales bacterium | reverse complement strand
TACGTCCGCATCTGGGAAAAATGGATGAAGGAAAAGGATGTGCTGATCGCCCGCTATGAGGACCTGCTCACGAATTACGAGGAAGAGAGTATCCGTCTGGTCCACTTCCTGCGGTTGAACGCGGGGGAGCCTGAAGTCCGGGCGGTGGTCGATGCCTACCGTCCTGAAGCCGCCGAAGGCCAGCAGGGATTGCACTTCTACAAGGGAAAGATCGGCCGGTTCCGCGGCTCGTACAGTGCAGAAGAACTGGCGATCCTGCAGGAAAAACTGGGCCCAAGCCTTGCACGCATGGGCTATGAGCTGTAGCCGTAATTTAGCTGTAATGTCATGGGGGATGGCGGACCTTCTTTTTCGGGTATCATTCATGTATGCGCCGCTTTGACACCCCGTATGTCGCCGACTGGCTGGCCACCTCCCTGCGCTGGTTGGTGCTGGTCGGTTTGATCATTTCTTTGTCTATGCGCGGCGAAGTGGGGGAGATGCCTATCGGTCCGTTGTTCGCCCTGCTGGCCTGGAATATCCTGATGAGCGCCCTATCGGTGCTGAGTGTCCGCCTTCAGCGTTATCACCGCCAGGTAGTGCTCAGCATCGACTTTTTGCTGGCCGCCTTCTTCTTCTGGTTCCAGGGAGGCCTGGCAGGTTCCTCAACATGGGTGGGCGCCCTGCCCATCCTCACCGGCGCGGTTTATTTCGAGATGTGGGGAGCCTTTGCCGTAGCCGTTGTTTTTGCGGCTCTGCAGTATATTCTTTCGCGTGACCTGTTCGCCAACGGCCTCTACACGCCGGCCCTGAACGGCATCTTGCTCACTCTGCTTATCGGCTTGGTCAGCGGCATTAGCGGCGTGTACCTGATGCGCAGCCTGCGGCGAGAACGCCATACGCGTATCGATGCCGAGGAGCGCCGCCGCCGGATGGAGAGCGAGCGCCTGCGTGCCATTTACGAACTGACTTCCACCCTGACCGCGACCCTGAGCTACAAGCGCGTCCTCGATTCGGCGCTCGACCTGGCCTACACGGCGCTCAACCCCAACCCCGATCCCGACGAGCCGAACCATGATGAAAAACTGGTCAGCTCGGTATTCCTGTTCCAGGGGGATGAATTACGCTTGGGATCGGCGCGCCGCTTTACAAGTGCAGACATGCGCGCTGTATTGCGCGGGACGGAAGGTATCCTCAAGCGGATCTTCGACAGCGGTGAGCCGGTCCTGACGTCGGACATAGGCTACGACCCCGAGCTGGGACGCATCATCGCCCTGCGCGCCTGTACGACTGCCTACTGCTTTCCCCTGCGGAGCGGATTCAACATCTACGGCGCGATGCTCTTCGCCCACCCGGACCCGAATTACTTCACCAAGGAACGCTGTGGATTGCTGGATATCATCGGCCGGCAGTCGGTGATCGCCGTGCAGAACGCACGCCTGTACCAGGACCTGGTGGAGGAGAAGGAACGCATGGTCGATGTCCAGGAGGAGACGCGCAAGAAGCTGGCCCGTGACCTGCACGACGGCCCCACCCAGTCGGTGGCGGCCATCGCCATGCGCATCAACCTGGCACGCCGTATGCTGAAGAAAGGTGTAAATGGGACGGAAGAGGAGCTGGTCAAGATCGAAGAACTGGCTCATCGCACGACCAAGGAAGTGCGCCACATGCTCTTCACCCTGCGCCCGCTGATCCTCGAGTCCCAGGGCCTGACCGCCGCCCTGGATGCCATGGCCGAAAAGATGCGCGAGACGTTTGCCCAGAACGTGATCGTCAATGTGGATGAAAAGGTTCTTGAGGATATGGAAATGGGCAAGCAGGGTGTGATCTTCTACATCATCGAGGAAGCCACCAACAACGCCCGTAAACATGCCAACGCCCTGCACATCTGGGTGCGGCTGCGCTCGTTCGAGAAGGGTATTGCCCTGCTGGAGATCGAGGACGACGGCCTGGGCTTCGACGTAGAATCCGTGAATAAATCCTACGACCAGCGCGGCAGCCTGGGCATGGTCAACCTGCGCGAGCGCACCGAACTGGTCAACGGCGTGCTGACCATCGACTCTGCGCCGGGACGAGGCACCAGAATCCAGGTCTACATCCCGCTCACCGAGGAAGCGGCGGACCGGCTGCACCACCCTGTGCGATAGTTGAAAATGAGAATTTGGGGTTTAATCTTTATTCTTTTGCTGGCTGGCTGCAGTCCTGCACAAGCTCCATTGGTGTTGGTCACCGAAACTTCAGTACCCGACACTCCTACTCCACAAATCGTTGAAGTTACACGTGTGATTATAGTTAAACAGACTGTAGTCGTTACTGCAACTCCTGAACCCCTGCTTGCTCAGGAGTGTTTCGATAATGCAGCTACACAGCTGGATCTAGGTGGTTGTGCTGCTGAGGAGCGATTTGCTGCGCAAGCAAACCTGGAGCATATCATTTCTCAAATCCAACTGGATCCGGAAGAAAAAGAGAAATTTGATCAATTCCAAACAGAATGGGAAGCTTTAATTGAACAAAACTGCATATTCTATTACGATAGATGGGGCAGTATGAGGCCGATGAATCAATCCATGTGTATAGCTTCTCGTATTAAGGAACGTATAATAGAGTTGGAACTTGTTTACTTAACGCCGGATGGATAACATCCTACATTTTAGAGTGTAGGGTTTCTAACAAGAAAGGTTTTGCTTTCATTACCGCCCTGGCCCGGTGGCTGAGGCGGTTTTTTTCGTCCATGCTGAGCTCGGCCATGGTTTTCCCCAAGTCGGGCAGGAGGAAGATGGGGTCGTAGCCAAAGCCGCCGTCGCCGCGTTCTTCGGGGAGGATCTCACCCTCGCAGTAGCCTTCGAAGATTTGGAGTGCAGGAGCTGGCTCCTGCACTCTCAAGCGGCTAGCCGCTTGACTCCATAAGTGTTCCGGGACGGCGATGGCGATTGTGGCATGGAAGCGGGCAGTCCAGGGGCGGGATTTGTCCCTGAGCTGGCGCAGGAGAAACTGGCGTCGGCCCGCATCGGATAATTTCTCTCCGTTCGTGGACCCATAGCGGGCGGAATATAAACCCGGCGCGCCGTCGAGGGCATCCACTTCGAGGCCCGAGTCATCGGCCAGGGATATGAGTCCACTGGCCCGGGCAAAGGCGGTCGCTTTCTTGGAGGCGTTCTCAGCGTAAGTACTGCCGTCCTCGAGCACATCCAGATCGACCTGGATTTGGGCAGGTGTGACGATCTCGATGCCTGTTCCGATGAGCAGTTCATACAATTCCCTGATTTTGCCCTTGTTGTTGGTGGCGATAAGGAGCTGGTTCATTTTATTATTTTATGGATTGCCCACTGGGCATGATCTCGGACCACGGGCTCTTCGTCGTTTAATGCGTTCTGCAGGACGGGCAGGGCGTGCATGTCGCCGGTATTGCCAAGGACGACCGCGACATTGCGCAGGTAGCCGCGTCGCTTGGCGCGTTTGACGGGAGTCCCCTTGAAGCGTTGGTTGAAAGCCCGGGCAGTGAGGGTCAGCTCCTCCTGCAGGGAAGGAAGCGGAACTCTTTCCCCAAATGCCGGGTCTCCTTCGGCGGCGAACCGGTTCCAGGGGCAGACCTGCTGGCAGATGTCGCAGCCAAAGACCCAGTCCCCGATCTTGTCACGCAGTTCAACGGGAATGTCATCCTTAAGCTCAATGGTGAGATAGGAGATGCAGCGGCGGGCATTGATGGTACGGTCTGGCAGGATGCAGTCGGTGGGACAGACGTCGATGCAGCGGGTGCACGTCCCGCAGTGATCGGTGACAAAGGGTGGATCCGGCTCGAGGGGAAGATCAAGGAGGATTTCGGACAGCAAAAAATAGGAGCCGTGTTTTGGATGAATGAGACAGGTATTCTTGCCGATCCAGCCGATGCCGGCGCGCTGGGCGAGATCTCGCTCGAGCAGGGGACCTGTGTCGGTGTACCAGCGGTTCTTCACCGGATGCCCGGCCTGCTCTTCGATAAACCGGACCAGCTCTTTCATCCGGGGCGGGAGCACATCATGGTAGTCTTCGCCCCTGGCGTAGGCGGCAATTTTCCCCCGATCCCCTAACGCCTCCTCGCTATCTCCTG
>DATAKV010000290.1:0-4464 GCA_036261375.1 Anaerolineales bacterium | reverse complement strand
TGGTCGGCACGGTGGTCGAAAGCTTCAGCTCGAATGCTTCCCCCTCCGCCCAGCAGCTGGCCGGGTTGATCGACCAAATCCGATCGAGCGGTGCCCCGGCGATCTTCCTGGATGCCTCCGACAATCCCACCTTCGCCCGCCAGATCGCCGAGGAGACCGGCGTAAGAGTAATCACCGATCTGCATCTGGAATCATTGACAGACGGCGCGCCGGCCGCCACCTATATCGACATGATGAAGCACAACGTCACGCAGATCGTGAATGCATTAAAGTAGGGGACGGCATCTGTCGTCCCCTGCAGGAGCTATATGTACCCACATAACCACCACGAGGCTGACCAACCTATCCTGGATGTCAGGCACCTGACCGTCCGCTACAACGGGCGCTTGGCACTGGATGATTTGACGTTCCATCTGCATGAAGGGGAACGCGTCGCGGTGGTCGGGCCGAATGGTGCCGGGAAAAGCACGCTATTCAAAGTTGTGTCAGGGGTTTTGCCGCCGACCTCCGGCGAGGTGACCATCTTTGGCTCGCGGCCAGGCGGTCATGTGTGTATCGCCTATATCCCCCAGCGCAGCCAGGTAGATTGGAACTTCCCCGTTTCCGTTGCGGATGTGGTGATGATGGGACGCTCCGCCAAGCTGGGTCCGCTCAGCTGGCCCCATAAAAGGGATTGGGAGCACGTCCGGAGCGCCCTGGAGACCGTGGAGCTCTCGAAACTGGCTTCGCGCCAGATCAGCCAGCTTTCCGGCGGACAACAGCAGCGCATGTTCATTGCCCGGGCGCTGGCCCAGGAGGCCGAGCTGATGCTGATGGACGAGCCGTTGACCGGTCTGGACACACCGGCGCAGGAGAGCCTGCTGAGTCTTCTGGATACCCTGCAGAACCAAAAAGTGACCGTGATGGTTGCCACACACGACCTGGACCAGGCGGCGCGTCACTTCGACCGGATGATGCTCCTGAACCATAGGATCGTGGCCTTCGGTCAACCTGATTATGTGCTACAAACCGAAAATCTATTAAGCGCCTATGGCGGACGACTGCGCTCTGCAAATGGCGACAGTATCCTGCCGGTGGATGATTGCTGCGACGACGAAACCCATGACCACATTCATTAACTACTTGTTGCAGCCCTTATCCTATGAATTCATGCAGCGCGGCATGCTGGCATCCATTCTGGTTGGCATTGTCTGTGCGGTGGTGGGGACCTATGTTGTCCTGCGCGGCATGGCCTTCTTTGGCGATGCGCTTGCGCATACCATCCTGCCGGGCATCGCTCTGGGATATCTCGTCAGCGGTGGAGCGCGGGAGCCGCTTTTCTGGTGGGCGCTGGGGACGGCGGTTGTCGCATCCCTGGGCATTGGCGCCATCAGCCGCAACGCCGAGATCAAGGAGGACACCGCCATCGGCATTATCTTCGCCGGGATGTTTGCGCTTGGCATTGCCATGATCTCCACGGTCCGCAGTTACGCTGTGGACCTGAGCCACTTCCTGTTCGGGGATGTGCTCAGCGTCTCTACCCAGAGCCTGTGGCTGATCCTGATCTTTGGCGGGCTAGTCCTGATGGTCATCTTTGCCTTCTACAAGGAATTTATGACTCTGTCCTTTGACCCGGTCCTGGCCGCCACATTGCGTCTTCCGGTGGGCATGCTCAACAATCTCCTGCTGGCCCTGATCGCCGTGACCGTTGCGGTCTCGCTGCAAACGGTGGGCGTAGCCTTGATGGTGGCCATGCTGGTTACGCCGGCCGCGACCGCCTATCTGCTTACGCATAGCTTATCGAGGATGATGATGCTTGCGGCGCTATTCGCCTCACTTTCAGGCGTCATTGGCTTATATCTTTCCTATTATCTGAGTATCGCCTCCGGCGCGGCGATCGTGCTCACTGCCACGCTCTTTTTTATGCTCGCCTTTGGGTGGAAACGAATAAGAAGAATATAATCGGCGTTCATGCGTATGAAAAAGATCACCCTTTCTATGCTTCCACTTCTTCTCGCGCTTACGGCCTGTATGAATATTGTTGATTCGAACTCCACTCGCGTGTCCAAAGTGGATGGAATGACACTTATGCGTGTACCTGCCGGGGAATTCCTGATGGGGAGCGATAACAGGGATGTCGAAGCTGCCCCGGATGAGAAGCCTCAGCATCCCGTCTATGTGGATGCGTTCTGGATCGACCGGAATGAAATCACCAATGCCTTGTACGCTCGCTGTGTAGAGGCGGGAAAATGTAGTCTGCCTGTCATGCCGGGGAAGCGGTTTTATGAAAAGCTTACTCAGCCGGTGCAGGGTGTTGCCTGGACACAGGCTGTGGATTATTGTCAGTGGGCAGGCCGCCGCCTGCCAACCGAAGCGGAATGGGAAAAGGCGGCGCGCGGTACAGACGGCCGCCTGTACCCGTGGGGAAATACGTCTCCTTCCGGGCAGCACGCAAATTTCGATTTTCTTTTTGATGGCCTGATCGATGTGGGCCAGTTACCTGCGGGCGCAAGTTCGTACGGTGCGCTCGACATGGCCGGGAATGTCTGGGAGTGGACAGCGGACCGGTACGATGAGAACTATTATGCTAAGTCCCCCTACGAGAACCCCACGGGCCCCGAGAGCGGAACAACGCGCGTCGTGCGTGGCGGGGCCTGGAATACAGTCCCGCGCGCCATCCGCGTGACCAACCGCCACTGGGCCTTCCCGGGTCGCGACGACTTCATGGGGTTCCGCTGCGCGCAGGATGATTAAAGAGCAGTAGTGCATGCGGCTCTTGTCTCTTCGTCGTTCCCTTTTCTTCACAAACCAATGAGACAGGTATCATGCGCCATCCCCTCCCGCGCAGGAACCCGGCGGCAGGTTTTTTCGTTAAGGATGGGGAGACAATCCGGGAAGGCATAACAGCGATGATCTGCATTGACAAAAGCACTCATACGTATATCGGTTAAAATACCCCCATGCTTCGCCCCCTCACAACTCGAATTCTGTCCGTTTCTTTCCTCCTCCTTTTGCTCATTTCCTGTTCCTCTCCCGCTCCTACGAATCCACCTGTATTCCCTTCCGAGACTGCCGTTCCAAGTGAGCCCGCCGCGGCAGTGACGGAAGAACATGCTGTCACGGAAGTGCCGGCTTCACTACCGACACTGATGCCGCAGCTCGAACGGCCGCAGTATGTGATCGATCTTCAACTCAACTACTCGACGAAAGCAGCCAGCGTGGACCAGGTCATCACCTATCCCAACCGGACCGGAGAAGCCCTGCCCAGTTTGGTCCTGGCTGTGGTTCCCAATTTATGGAGCGGTGGATTCAGCCTCACGTCCATCACTGTGGACGACCAGCCTGTTGCCAGCTACAACATCGAAAATTTCAACCAGCGCCTGGATGTCCAGTTGTCCCAGCCCATCGAACCGGGCAGGACCGCGGTCATTCACCTGAGCTACGGGCTGATCCTGCCGCAGATGCAGGCCTATATCGAAGCCTCCAACGATATCCGTCCGCAGATCTATGGCTACTCGGAGCGGCAGGTCAATTTTGTGGACTGGTATCCGTTCATCGTGCCGTACCATCCGGGTGAGGGATGGATCCTGCATAATCCGTGGTTCTATGGCGAGCACCTGGTCTATGACCTTGCGGACTTCGACATTAGGGTAACCTTCAGCGATGGTGCGGATCCGCAGATCGCCTCTTCAGGCGCAGAGGCCGAGTCCATGACGGAAGGCAGCCGCCGCTTTGTGATGGAAGCGGGACGCACGTTTGCCCTGTCCATCAGCGATTTCTTCAAGGTCGCCACGCGGCAGGTAGGGGATGTCACAGTCTTCAGTTACTATTTTGGTATTTACGATGCGCCCGGCGAAGCCATGCTGCAGACGACTGCGGAAGCCCTGCAAACCTTTTCTGACACGTTCGGCCCATACCGCCACAAAACACTGACCGCAGTACAGGGTGATTTCAACGACGGTATGGAATTTTCCGGACTGTATTTCATCAGCCGCGATTACTTCAACCTGTACGACAATACGCCCAAGAATTATCTCATCATCATCGCCGCCCATGAGACCGCCCACCAGTGGTGGTTCGATGCGGTCGCCAGTGACCAGGCGCTCGAGCCGTGGCTGGACGAGGCGCTGTGCACCTATAGTGAGCGCATCTACTATGAAAAAGTCCATCCAGACCTCGTGGATTGGTGGTGGGGCTACCGCTACTTTGAATTCCAGCAGGCCGGCTTTGTGGATACTTCGATCTACGATGGCGGTGGCCAGCGTCCGTACTGGGACAAGGTGTACCTGACCGGGGCGCGCTTTTTCGAAGACCTGCGCGAAAAAGTGGGCGATGAGATCTTCTTTGCTTTCCTGCGGGACTACTACACTCAATCTGCGGGTGGGTACGCGACGGGCGCGGATTTCTTCCGCATTTTTCGCCAGAATACAGCGGCAGATATTACCGATCTGCTGGCACAATATTTCAAGAGCACATACTAAATCC
>DATAKV010000288.1:0-4351 GCA_036261375.1 Anaerolineales bacterium | reverse complement strand
CGTTTCGTGGGTCAGGCAGCTACTGAAAGGCACGGATCTACATGAACGGCAAGGTTTTGGTACTCACGTTTGTTTTGATCGCAGGACTACTTTCTGCAGCAGGCTGCATCACCGTGGGGACGGTCGGTCCCTCCCCCAGCGCGGCGCCGGCGAACGAGACCGGGCTGAGCGTCGCTTTCGTCCGGGACGGAAATATTCAACTTTGGAATGAGTCGACGGGGCAAACCCGGACGATCGTGGACACAGGGGATGTGATCGGCGTATCGATGAGCGATGACGGCCAGCTGATCGCCTACCTTCGCCGCTCGGCGGTCCAGCTCGCGACGGGGGAAGGGATCGAA
This sequence comes from Anaerolineales bacterium, assembly GCA_036261375.1. Lineage (GTDB taxonomy): Bacteria > Chloroflexota > Anaerolineae > Anaerolineales > Villigracilaceae > Defluviilinea. The sequence goes on along the minus strand of DATAKV010000288.1, from coordinate 4,010 downwards.
CAGTCCGCTCTATGGGCGGTGGACCGGAACGGAGGCAATCCCCGGGAGCTCGTCTCCGCAGAGAGCCTGCGCCAGCGTCTCGATGCCGGGGAACGGGAATCCACCAATATTCCCCAGATGGAATGGATCCCCGGGACGCACAGCCTGCTCTTTAGCGGCTGGAAGTACATCGTCATCGCCGAGGGAGAGTCGCACGCGGTGCCGGAAGGCCTGTCCCTGGTGGATGCAGATGCCCTTACCGACGTGACATTGATCCCGGCCGGTAACCGCCTGCGCTTCGTCCCTTCTCCGGATGGCGGGCAGGTCGCCCTCCTGTCTGCTGAAAGCCTCGGTTTTATCGCCGTGGATGGCAGCAGCCCGCGCCCGGATGTGCTGACCTACTCATCGTCAATGCTTCCCGGCCCGGTCTTCCCAACCGGTGTCTGGACACGGGACTCGAGTGCCTTCGTCATAGCAGCCCCATTAGGGAGCAGCAGCGCCGGCCTGGACTTTAGCGCCTGGCGCGTGCCGGTCGATGGGTCCGCTCCTGTGCCGCTGGCTGACATCCTGCACAGCGAGCCTCGCTCGATCACCTTTGCTCCCGACGGGAAGCACATGGCCTACGTCCAGTTTACAGACGGACAACCGCCGGAGATTGCCGGCTGGACCATCACCCCTCTCACCCCGGAGGCCGGACCCCTGGCGGTCTCGACGAAGATCGAGTTTGAAAGCTTCGCCAACCTGCACTGGACTCCCGCCGGCGAGGCCTTTACCCGGAACCTCCGCAAGCTGTGCCCGGATGCCACGAGCGATTCAAACATCTGCGATGTCCGGATTTCCTTCGATGGAACCCCCGCAGCGATACAGTGGATCGACGGCAGCCGCGTCCTGCTGCTGACCCGCAATCCGTCGGTCCTGTTCCTGGGCAGCATGGATTTCACAGGCAATATGGACGGCACGACGATCCCGATCATCGCCTGGCCGCTGGAAGACTGGGTGAGCTCGAAGAGCTTCACGATGGCAAAGTGAGTCAACTTGAATACAGGGTGCCGCATAATTATTTAGACTCAGGATTTGAATTTCAGACTGCAAACGCGCTGGAAACGTTCAAGTTCGCAGGAGACGAGCGGTAGAAGAAGCCGAAAGCCAGCTTTTCAGAGACGAGATGAAAGTCGACGAAACATAGCCAGTGCTGGCGGGTTAATGGCTGCCATGTACCCTTTGCGTCTGGCTGCTCCTCGAAGGGCATGCGAAACCCGGGCGGCAGGGTCTTCCTCCCCCAACTGGCGGAGGACAATCTCCCCCAGTCCATGGATGTGACCGGGGGGTGTCCGCTGTAGCATAAAGTCATGCAGTGAATCAACGAAGCGCTGCATGATATGGCGGGTTCCACAGGAACGAATGCTTCCAACCTTACAAATAGAGGAGAGAAAAATGATCCGTGTAACTGCTTTATGGCCCAGGACGAATGACAGTCACTTCGATATGGAGTACTACCTGACCAAACACGTCCCGATGACGAAGGCCAGGCTGGAAAGTGCCGGTTTCCCGGTCGTGGCGGAAGTCGATCAAGGCCTGGGCAGCCTGACGCCCGGCGAGCCCCCTGCTTATGCGGCGATCGGAACCCTGCTGTTCGAAACGATGGAAGACCTGCAAAAAGGATTGGCTGCCCATGCTGCTGAGATCCTGGCCGACGTTCCCAATTTCACCGACGTCCAGCCGGTCATTCAAATCGGGAGTGTCGTTCTCGGTGCGATACAGCCGACATCTCCCCCGGAGAGCACTACATAGCCGGCAGGTAGAAAAGTAAGCGCCAAAACAATACTCATCACTCGTAGCGGAATCTCATCACGCCCACTGTAAAAAAGACAGCCGCAAACCCGAGCAGGACACCTGTCTCGGGCAGAATTTCAATCAGGCCTCCGCCGCGCAAGCCCAGGTCCAGCATGCCTTCCATCGCCCAGGTGGTGGGCAGGATCCGTACAGCATTCTGTACCGCAGGTGGGAACAGCTCCAGTGGGTACATACATCCGCCCAGCATGGCGAAGAGCATGCCGAACATGATGCTCAATCCGACGGCCTGCCCTGCGGTCTTGATGAACGTTCCCAGTGTGGTGCCGAACGCTGCCGCCGCAAGTGCGGATGCGAATAACAGGACGAACAGGGCCAGGGGTTCACGTCCCCAATTGAGTTTCATCGCAAAGATGCCGAACCCGACCAGCAGGAACATTTGAACCAACGCCATCCCCACCTGGCCTGAGATCGTGCCAAGCAGGAAGGTCGCTTTTTGCGATGGGGTTGTCAGCAGGCGGCGAAGCGTCCTTCCCTGGCGTTCGGAGGCGAACAAGGCCGAGATCCCGAACAACGGGATAAACACCCAGGTGATCAACTGCCCGGCAGACGTATTGGTGCGCGGGTCATAATCGATCTCGCCTGGCGTCCTGCCTTCGATCACGGTCACACGGTCAGGCGCAGCCTCCTGGATGGCCTGTGCCATTTCCAGCGACTCCTCAAAATAGGTTTGTTTCTCTGCACCGGATGCAAAAGCCTGTTTTGCTTCACGCACATGGACCGCGCTCTGCGCCGCAGAGATGGAGCTACTCGCCCTGCGGATCTCTGTCAGCACAGCCCGCTCGGCAATGGTGGCATCCAGGTTATTTGGCTGCTGCAGTAATTCGACCTGTGCCGAGCCGTTTTGCAGTGATTCGAGGTCGATCCCGGCAGGGATCATGAACACAACCGGGGCGCGGCGGTCATCGAACTGGCTTTCCGCCTCATCACGTGGGACAATCTCGGCGCGGACGGCAGTCGAGTTTTCGAGATCTGAAAGGATCTGCCGAGAAATGGATGTTTGGGCTTCATCCACGACCAGTAAGCGGATGCGGTTATCGTCCTCCCCTGACGGGACCCCGCCTGCAATCAGGAACGTGAAGGCGATGGGTAATATAAGAAAGAATAACCACTCTGATTTACTTGAAAATTTGATAATGGCGTCTTTCCATGCGATGGCGAGTATTTTTTTCATAGAGTGTTCCACATGGGGATGGGCTCGCTTTGCGTGCTTCGCGAGCGGCCCATCCATACGTTATTGCTGCACCAACCCATTGCGATTGAATATCACAACGGCAGCTCCAAACAGGACAGTTCCCATAACGAGCAGGGCGGCGATGGGTTCTGTTAGATTCTGCAGCGTACCGCCGAGAGCTAACGTTGTGAAACCGTCCAGGCCCCAGGCATTGGGGGTGATCCTGCTGATGGTTTGAATGAACGGCGGGAAATTCTCGAGATCGATGAAACTGCCGCCCAACATGCTGAAGATCAACATGACAATGGTCCCTGTATTGGCAGCCTGTGCAGGTGTACGGGCAAAGGCTGTGATCAGCATTCCCCAGCCGGTCGAACCGAAGACCGCCGCAAGGATCAGGACGATCACTCCGAGCGCATCTCCCCATCTGACCTGGAAGAACAGGGTCGATGCGAGGATCAATATGCCGACCTGGGCAACGCCCATGAAGAAGATGCCCAGTACCTTGCCGCCCAGGACCTGGGTGGTCTGTGTGGGCGAGATCATCAGCCGCGGCAATGTACCCCCCGCCCGTTCAGCCAGGATGGAGCGCCCGCCATACGAGACGGTATACATCAGGAACATCAATGCCATGCCAGGCGCAAAGGTGGAAAGCAGATCGAACTCTACAGCCTCAGAGCCTTCGATATTTGTTTTGAGCGTGATGGCGGTGCTGCCGGTCTGTCCTGCGTTTTGAAACAGAGCCCTGGCTTCGGTTTCACTATTCTGCAGGTCGACCCATCCGCTTTGCACCAGCCCCAAAAAGGACGTCATGCCGCGGGTGCGCCCCTCTTCGACGCGTGAGATGAATTCATCCAGGACGGCTTTGACGATGCCTGCGCCGGTGGGGCTGGATGGATTTGTATATATCTCGATCTGCACAGGTTCAGGCTGGACGTAGTCGGGGCCAAAGACTGTTCCGCCAGAGGGGATGATACTTTCCGTGAAGCCCTCCGGGATGATAATA
>DATAKV010000272.1:0-4417 GCA_036261375.1 Anaerolineales bacterium | reverse complement strand
GTATTCCTCTTCGTAGGTGATGTGGACGTGCCCGCTCAGGATGGCAAGGAGCTTTTCCTTCACCTGCGGGTGGGCGACGATCTCCCAGAAGCCGGCGATGTCGTCGGCCAGGAACGCATCCAGCCAGCGGACGCCGATTCTTTTCACCTGTTGGTGACAGACGATCACGGACGGTAAGTCGGATTGGAGCGCCTGGGCCAGGAAGTCCCGGGTCTCGGGGAAGAAGCAGGCCTTTGACTCGGGACCCCAGTCCATGAAGATGAACTGGACTCCCTTGTGGACCAAGGTCAGGTTGTATAACGCCGGCGCTTCGGAGTCGGGGAAGAGATAATGCGTCATCAGCGCGCGGTCGTCGTGGTTACCCGGAAGGAAGTACATCGGGTAGTCGTGCAGTCCCTCCACATTGACCTTCTGCGGGCCGGGCAGCGCCGCACGTCCCCGGATGCCGAGCAGCCGCACCGCGCACTGGTAGGTCGCATCGTTCTCCGGCTCCACCAGGTCGCCGGTCGAGATAATGAAATCGGCCTTGTTGGCTGTGTTCTCGGCGATGTGCTTCATCACTTTTCGAAGCGCGTGGCCGGGCGAGAAGCCCTCCCGCAGCTTATCCTCGGATTCGAGCAGGTGGTGGTCGGTGATCTGGATAAAGGAGAAGTTGGACATTGTTTCTACTATGTCATTGCAAGTCTTCGAGAAGCAATCTCCTGGCCGTAATCTGGTTCTGGAACGAGAAGAGATCCTTCGCTCCGCAGAGCAACGAACGCTCCCTTCGGTTAGGATGACATGAACCCTTACACGACCACTCGTTTAATTCCATCCTTCAAATACGGCACGTTGAAATTGATCAAAAAACCTAATCGCAAATGACTCAACCGCAAATAAGTGGTGACCTGTTTCTCGTAGAGCAGGCTCATGCGCTCGACCGATTTTAATTCAACAATGACACATTTCTCGACCAGCAGGTCGAGCTGCAAGCCCGAGTCGAGCTTGGTGCCTTCGAACAGGATCGGCAGCTTGACGTCGATCTTTGCATTCACGCCGTTCTTTTCGAGGACATGTTTCATCGACGCCTGGTAGACCGATTCGAGCAGGCCGGGTCCCAGCGTGGTGTGAACCTTGTAGGCCGCATTGAGCACGATCTTGCCAATGCGCTCCACATCCGCGGGTACTGGCTGAAAAACCGTCCGTGTGGCTGTGTATTCCATAAAATACCTTACCTTTGGCTCACACTACACGCTGACGTCACTCAGCGCGCCGAGGACCGACATCAGCGTTGAGTAATCGTCCCGCAGCAGGGTGATCAGCTCATGCGTGGCCCGCGTCTTCCAGGCGTCGCCGTTCAGGCCGTGGGACCGGGCGGCCTGCCCAAGGTGAGCGGCCATCACTTCACCGATCGGCGCGTCTTTGGCGCTCAGGATATGGCGGAAGTAGCCGAAGCGCCCGACCGACGTAAAGCGGCAGACATCGTTGTCATCGCACAGGTAGATCACGTCCAGGCTGAGCGGGGGGCGGGGCGGGAGCAGGTGGTAGATCTTGCCGTCCTGCTCGTAGCCGATCGCCAGCACTCCCATCTCGACCGGCACGATGCGCCGCTCGCGGTTGTCCTTCAACACTTCGTCGCTGATATTCTCCGACGTCACCAGCTGGCGCACCAGCCCATCGTCATCGATGTGGATATCATGGATCAGACCGTAGACCTGGTACGAGTCGCCGAGTGGGGCGCGGACCAGCTCGCCAAAGGCGGGGACGGTGAACTGCGAGACGCGGCAGCCGGCGACGAAGCCCGTCGTCCCTGCCCGCAGCAGCCGCCCGATTTCGATTTGAGTCATTCTGCCTCCGTATATTCATAAGGGCAGCGCATGAAAGCGCCGCCTGGGATCTGTATACGGTGGAAGGCGAGAACATCTCGCCCGGTCAGTTTAAGTGTCTAGCGATTTACCTTTAAGCTTTTTGCCGAACTCTTGTACGAGGCGTCTCCGACCTCGGCCCGGATCCGGCGTAATTCGAGCGCCAGCAGCTGCCCGACCTGTTCCTTCTCCTCGTAGCGCACCACGGCGGTCTCGTGGGCGCGGTGCAGGAGATACGGATACGGCCTGCTCCCCATCATCTTGCACTGTTCGATCAGGACACAATGTAATAAATCCAATTTCTTCGAGTCCTCCGCTACCCAGCGGGGGATCTCCACCCGCACCGGCCAGGGATGGCCTTCGGAGCCGACATTCAAATAAAAGAAGTGCAGGGACAGCGCGCCCTTGTACTTCTTCTCCGAACCCGATTGCAGTCCGAACACTGCCGAGCGGTGACCGGGCGGCAGGAGAGGATTTTGCCGTTCGCCGTACAGCCAGCGGTCGCTGACGCCGTGCAGGGGCTGGAACTCGCGTAATTTCCTGAGCTGTTCATCGTCGGCAAAACCGATCTCGAGCAGGCGCACGACCAGGTCGGCGGTTGGTTTCTCCACGTAGCCGGCGGTCACCACGCCCCGCCCGTGCAGGCGCGAAAGAACCCCCAGGTACTGCTCGACGAAGTTGGCATAGGCCTGCGGGTCGTCGCCCTTGGCGCCCCACAGCTCGAGGGTGCCATCGGTCAGGTTGACGATGGGGCCGCTCAGGTCCTGGGAGATCTCGTCGAGCTTGATGCGCTCGTTGATGTCGCGGCGCATGGCGACCATGCCGTCGGACATGGGGGAGCCGTTGCGCAGCAGGTCGTCGCCGTACAAAAGCTCGGTCTCGACCGTCACCATCGGGGCCAGGCCCGAGCTGAGCTTCATGGCGATCACGCCGACGTTGATGATGCAGAACTGGACCGCGGCATGGCGGTCCGGGTTGACCTGGGAGCCGTCGGCGGCAATGATGGTCGCGTCGGTGACTTTGACCGGCGGGGGGAAGCAGGCGGCGAGATTTTCCCAGAACGGAACCGCGCAGCGGATGTTCGCGTCCGATTCCTTCGCCCGTTCTACCTTCTCGCGCAGGAAGTCCAATTCGGAGGCGTAGACCGCGAGCAGCTCGCGCGCCCGGATCCGGTGCTCCTCGAGGACCCGCCGGCTGTCGTGGGCGCCCTGGGCGATTTCCTTGATGCGTGTATAGACCTGCTGGAAATTAACTGGCATGAGATAAATTCTTTATTCGTAGAACAAATGTACCAAGATTGTACAGGCAATCACGCGAAATTACAAGAGGTGTATCCCCCAAATATGGGAATTCTGGGGGAAAACATACGCTATATGGGCATGTAAAAATGGGCAAAATTGGCTAGATTTTGGGTTAATTGCAATGGGTCCGGCTTAGAGCCATACCGTTTTATTAATCGATCCAAAGCGGTGATACAAGGCCTTACAGGAACTTTTTCACAGGGCTGGCGTCTATCTTATGAGGAGAAACTATCTCAAAGGAGTTTAAAATGAAGAATAAATCACTTTTTATCACCGCCTTATTCGTACTGGCGCTCCTGGTCAGCGCCTGTGCACCTGTGGCAGCCAATCCGGCAGCCGCCGTTCCGCAGCGCACCATCACCGTTGCCGGCACCGGGACCGCCTATCTCACCCCCGACATCGCTTACCTGTACCTGGGTGTGCACACCGAGAAGCTGACCGCGGCCGAAGCCGTGGCCGAGAACAACGACCAGACCCAGACCGTCATCCAGGCGCTGCAGGATTTTGGCATCGCCGCCAACGACATCCGCACCACCAACTTCAGCATCTGGCCGATCGACAAGTACGATCCGGCCACCGGCCTGCCCTCGGGCGAGAAGTCCTACGCGGTCGATAACACCGTCTATGTGACCGTGCGTGACCTCGAGACGCTCGGCGACCTGCTCGACACCGTCGTCCAGGCGGGCGCCAACACGGTCAACAGCATCCAGTTCGATGTGGCCGACCGGGATGAGGCGCTCAAGGATGCCCGCGCCGAAGCCGTCCAGGATGCCGGTGAAAAAGCCGCAGAACTGGCTGCCGCGGCCGGTGTGGAACTGGGCGAGCTGCAGTCGGTCAGCTTCCCTGACCTGCAGAACTACCCGATCTTCGACGGGCGCGGCGGTGGCGGAGCCGCAGCCGAGCAGGGCACCAGCAGGATGTCGGCCTTGCCGGCGACCGGCGAGACGATGCCCTTGATCTTGGCGGCGACCTCGGACACGACGTTGTCGAACGCGAGCGGGCCGTCGAGGATCGCGCCCTTGATCTGGCCGCGGTCGGCCATCTTGCACAGCGCGGCGGCGTCGAGCGTGCCCGGAATCTTCGGGTTGACGGTCTCGACCGCCGAGAGGATCGCGACCTTCGGGAGCTCGATCCCGAGCAGGTGCGCGAGCTCGATCGCGTTCTGGCAGATGTCGACCTTCGCCTCGAGGTCCGGCAGGATGTTGATGGCCGCGTCGGTCACGAGCAGCAGCCGCGGGTACGTCGGCACGTCCATGATGAAGACGTGCGAGA
>DATAKV010000248.1:0-1533 GCA_036261375.1 Anaerolineales bacterium | reverse complement strand
TGGTCGGCGTCAACCCGGAGGTGGCCCACGAGCACATGGCGGGGCTTAACTTCGTCCACGGCGTTGCCCAGGCGCTCGAGTCCGGCAAGCTCTTTCACATCGACCTGAACGACCAGGCCTTTGGCCGCTACGACCAGGACTTCCGCTTCGGGGCGGTCAACCTGAAGAGCGCGTTCTTCCTGGTGAAGCTGCTCGAAGACAATGGCTACGACGGCAGCCGCCACTTCGATGCGCATGCCTACCGCACCGAGGACTATGAGGGGGTCAAGGACTTTGCCCGCGGCTGCATGCGGACGTACCTGATCCTGAAGGAGAAGGCCGCCCAATGGAATGCGGATGCCGAGATCCAATCGCTGGTGGCGGAGATCAACGCCGACGATGGCTCGCTGAGCCAATACTTTGGAAAATACAGCGCCGAGAAAGCCGATGCGCTGAAGGCCCAGGCCTTCAACCGTGTGGCTATCAGCCAGCGCGGGCTCAAGTATGAAAAGCTTGACCAGCTGACGGTCGAAGTGTTGCTGGGAGTACGATAATGTTGGACCGCGGAGGCACTCACGGTATCTCCGCGGTTCGTCAGGACTGACAAGGGACTTACATGGATTCCATCGAAAAACGTGTAGAGACACTGTTCTCTCAAATGACCCTGGACGAAAAGCTCGCCCAGATCGGCTCGTACTGGATGTGGGACCTGCAGACGAACGGCCTGCTGGACCAGGAGAAGATCGCCGCTAAGCTTTCGCAAGGCATCGGGCAGATCACTCGTGTAGCCGGCGGCTCCACCCTGGACCCCGTCAATGCGGCAAAAGCCAGCAATCGTTTGCAGAAATTTCTCCTGGAGAATACCCGGCTGGGCATCCCGGCGATCATCCACGAGGAGTGCTGTTCGGGCGCGATGATGCTGGGCGGCACCATGTTCCCGCAGATGATCGGCCTGGCCAGCACCTTCCAGCCGGAGCTGGCGGAGGCCATGACGACGGCCATCCGCAAACAGCTCCTGGCCATTGGCGCCCGCCAGGGACTGGCTCCCGTGCTCGATATCGCCCGTGACCCGCGCTGGGGACGGGTGGAGGAAACCTTTGGCGAGGATCCCACGCTCGTCAGCCATTTTGGCATGGCCTATATCCGGGGACTGCAGTCCGGGAATTTGAGCGAAGGCGTGATGGCCACCGGCAAGCACTTTATCGGCCACAGTCTCTCGCAGGGCGGGCTCAACTGTGCGCCGGTCCACGTCGGGATGCGCGAAGTCTACGATGTCTACCTGGCGCCGTTCCAGGCTGCGATCCGCGATGCAAAGCTGGCCTCGATCATGAATGCTTACCCGGAATTGGACGGTGATGTCGTGGCCGCCTCGCGCCGCATCCTGACCGATCTGCTGCGCGACCAGCTGGGCTTCGATGGCGTTGTCGTCTCCGATTATGAAGCGATCGTTATGCTCCATACGTTCCACAAGACCGCCGAATCCACTTCGTGCGCGGCCAGCCAGGCGCTGAATGCCGGGATCGACGTGGAGCTGCCGAATACGGTCTGCTACGG
>DATAKV010000241.1:0-2784 GCA_036261375.1 Anaerolineales bacterium | reverse complement strand
CATAATGCCGCTTCAGCTCGGATGCATATTCTTTTCCGACCGTGTGCTTATTTGCATCCAGCCAGTCCTTGAAGGCGGTCCTGCCCCGGGCGGGGTGTTTTGAGACCAGCAGGTCTCCCATCAGGCCTTTTACTTCTTCCGGTGTGAGGACCACATCTCGGACGAACAGGCTGATTACCTGGGCAGCCAGCAGTGCCAGCCGCGGCGGGACAGAGATCAAAGGCCGCCGAGCACCGATCTTATCTCCGATCAAGCGTACGAAATCCCGGAACGAATAGGAATCCGGCCCGACAGCGTCGGTCACATAATTCTCGCCGCTGTAGACAGCTTCCACGGCCATATCGGCCAGGTCTTCCACAAAGACAGGCTGGATTCCATACGATCCATCGCCAGGGATCAGGAAGAACGGGAAGCGCCGCAGGAGATAGGCAATGTTGTTGATCAGGATATCCTCCTTGCCAATCAGTACGGTCGGGCGCAGGATGGCGTAGGACAGACCCGATTCCATGACCGCCTTTTCATTGGCCGCTTTTCCCCAGTAATAGGGCAGGGGTGACTCGGCCGACGGATTGGCGATGCTAATGTGGACGATCCGCCGGACACCGGCAGCCTTGGCCGCGTTGACCAGTTTGCGAGTGTTCTGCACGGCGCGCGGCTGGGTGTTTTTTTCCTTGTCGAACCGCACCCAGTAGGTGTTGACCAGCACATCCACACCCTGCAGACTGCGGGTCATACTGGCTTCATCGAAATCCAACGGGAAGGCCCTGACCTTCCCGCCGAAGGGGTCGGGGCGGTCCGGGTGGCCGGTCAGGGTAATCACTTCCTCACCCCGCTCCAACAGGCGGCGGGTGATGTATTTTCCTGAATAGCTGAATGCACCGGTAACTGCAATTTTCATTTGTCCTCCAATTGGCGCCTATTTGCTTGTCGATGGAATCTACTTCAAAATACTCAAAATCTTCGTCACGTTGGTCACTCCCAGGCTTTCCAGGCGGACTACGGCTTTGGTGAGGCTGTCCAATGCATCGAAGAAATCCTGGAGCGCCTGCACGCGCTCGTAGACAAAGTTCCATTCATCGTTCTCGATCCAGTTGTTCTCCAGAGCTTCAAGGGTATCTTTGACCGAGCGGACGGCACGGTCGAACTCGCTGTTCTGTCTCTCTTTGAGAATGGAACGGATCGCGGCGTAGAAGTCCGGTTCGGCTTCATAGTAGTCCTTGCGATCGCCCAGCTTGGAGGAGCGGTGGACCAGTCCCATGCGCGCCAGGGCCCGGATCTCGGTGCTGATAGCGCCCTTGGTCAGACCTGTCGCTTCGACGATCTCATCGAGAGAGAGAGGGGTGGAGGAAAGGTAGAGAACGCCAAAAATGGCGCCCATCCCTTTCGGGAATCCCCAGAAGCGGCTGATCTGGCTGAGCCCCTCGGTGAAGTCTTTTTTGATTTTGGTGAGTGATTGTGACATAATCGTTTGTTTAGTTATGTGTGTTTAGTAATTACTAAACGTAGTATATAACGTTGCAGGCGGGCTGTCAAGAAGCAAAAAGCCGCCTGAGCGGCGGCTTCATGGGGTCTTGTGTATTCAAAAGCTACTGTGATTCCTGCAGCATCCTAAAGAGTTCATCGCTGCTGAGATTGTCTGGCAGGGCCTGGTACTGGTCAATGTAAAAGTTGACTCCCGTACGGTCCACACCGGATTCGAAGAGCAGGCTTACCCGTCCCGGGCGGGGACCGCGGATCTGCTCGGACGGGATATTCTCGATCACCTGCATCACTTGAATGATCCAATCGCCCAGTTCAGCTTCGTTCGACAGGTCGCTGACTGGCAGCGTAATATTGAAATCGGTCTCCATGGGCAGGAATGTGACAGTGCCGTCATCGTGAATGCAGTCCTCGCCGAAGGCGAACGCATGTCCTGTAGCCCCTGGCTGAAGCTCCTGAAGGGCCAGCAGAAAATCGTTCGATAGCTCAGGCAGATCTTGTTGGGCCCACCGGTAGGCGCATCCCATCGAGCTTGTGGGAGCTGAAGTACTGGGACCATCCGGCCCTTGATCGACATGTGGCGTGGCGAGGGTTGCGATCAGCTTGGTAAGGGGGAGAGGCTGGATTGTAGCACTGGGTGGAATGACAGGTGGAGGGGTATCTACAGTGGGGATGGATCGAGTGGATTCGGGAGTGACTGTAACAGGGGAACAGGCACACAGGATCAGTGCTATTGCAAGAACGATACAGGAACGGAGAGCCATATGATGTAGACGGAACACCATCTCGGTTGGTTCCGCCAGGGTCAGACCGATTTCAATACGTCCAATGTGGCCGTAGCCATGAGCGCGGAGGCCCGAATCAGAGCCTCTTCGTTAAAATCGAACTTCGCATGGTGGTGGCCGTAATCGAGACCCCGCGATGTGTCATTCGAGCCGACAAAGAAATAACAGCCCGGGACCTTCTCCTGCATGAACGCCATGTCTTCGGCAGTCATCGTTCGATAGCCTGTATCCAGCTCGGAGTCAGGCAGGACCTGCCGCGCTGTTTCCTGGACTCTGTCTGCGAGCCGCTCATTGTTGACCAGCGCCGGCGTGATGCGCTTGATGGTGACCTCCGCCTTGCAGCCCATTGCCGATGCGACCCCCTGTACGATCTGGTCGATCCGCTCCAGGACCCTCTGCCGGACCCCTTGATCGAATGTACGGATCGTCCCCTCCAGGCGGGCCTCCTGCGGGATCACGTTGAAGGTTGTTCCGCTGTGCAGGCTTGTCACGCTGACCACCGCCGTATCGAGTGGCGAGA